>CAMLML010000006.1 GCA_946481095.1 uncultured Cellvibrio sp. | reverse complement strand
TGGGCCGAGGTTATCTATTGTTCCAATGCTTGTCGTTTGCAGAAACGCAACAAAAAGGAATTCACTCATGGCTAAACAACACCAGCGACATTTGTGCATTCTGCTGGGCGATCAACTGGATCACCAGAGCCTGATTTTTGAAGGCTTTGATAAAACGCGTGATCGCATCTGGATGGCCGAAACCCTGCAAGAAAGTCGTGAGCCATTATCCAGCCAACAACGCAGTGTGTTTTTTCTATCGGCCATGCGGCATTTTGCAGAGGAGCTGAAACAAAAGCAGTATCCGCTGATTTATTTCTCGTTAGATGAAAGTCCTGTCGCCGATTTTACTCAAGCATTGGAAAAAACTTTTGCCGATTACGAATTTGAATCAATTCGATTAGTCCTGCCTGGCGATTACCGTGTATTGCAACTATTCAAAAATTTTGCCAAGCAGCAAAAAATAGCCTGCGAGATTCTTGCCGATCAACATTTTATCGCCAAACCCGGCGAATTCAGCCAATGGCAAGAAGGCAAAAAGCAATTGCGCATGGAATATTGGTATCGCCAATTGCGCAAACGCACCGGCATTTTAATGCAGGGCGCAAAACCCGAAGGTGGCGATTGGAATTATGACAAAGAAAACCGCAAAAGTTTTAACAAATCCGGCCCCGATGTTCAGCCCGGCGCTTTGTTGTTTCCTGCTGACGAGATCACCCAATCCGCCATCAAAACAGTGCAACAACATTTTTCAAAAAATCCGGGTGATGCTACTCACACTGGTTGGCCGGTAACTCGCAAAGAATCCTTACAACTGCTGGATTTTTTTATCCAATATTATTTGCCTTTGTTTGGTGATTTTCAGGACGCCATGTGGCAAGGCGAAGCTTATCTTTATCATTCACGTTTATCCGCAGCGCTCAATGTAAAATTATTATCGCCGCAGGACGTGATTCAAGCTGCCGAACAATCTTATCAACACAACAAAGCACCGCTAAATGCAGTGGAAGGATTTATTCGACAAATTTTAGGCTGGCGGGAATTTGTGCGCGGGCTTTATTGGACCTTTATGCCGCAATGGTTGCAGATGAATGCACTCAATGCACAACAAAATTTGCCGGATTTTTATTGGACTGGCGAAGTCGATATGAATTGTTTGCGCGAATCCATTTCACAAGTGGTCAACGCAGGTTACGGACATCACATTCAACGATTGATGGTTACCGGATTATTTGCGCAACTTTGGCAAACACAACCGCAACAAATTCATCAATGGTATTTGGCTATGTATCTCGACGCTGTTGAGTGGGTGGAATTACCCAACGTGCTCGGCATAAGTCAATATGCAGACGGCGGCATTATGGCATCCAAACCTTATATTGCGACCGGCCGTTACATTCAAAAGATGAGCAATTATTGCAACCACTGTCCTTATGATCCCGCTGAAGCAACCGGTGAAAACGCTTGCCCTTTCACTACACTGTATTGGAATTTTTTGGAACAACATCGCGATTTATTGGAGGATCACCCTCGATTAGGTTTGCAAGTCAAGCATCTGGATAATTTTTCAGACGAAAAACGCCAGCAGATTCGCGAGCAAACTGCTAAATTGCGAAGCACCTACACAGCATCCGGTTTGTGGAAAACATGATTGTCCAGTTGATCGATTCAATTCATGCCATATCGCGCACTGATTGGGATTCAATTTATAAAATCGATTATCCTTTTCTGCGCTACGATTTTTTAGCGGCTTTAGAAGACAGCCAATCCGTTGGCGAAAAATCCGGTTGGCGAATTGCGCATATCGCCGTTTACGATCAACAGAAGTTAATCGCCTTTATGCCCGGCTATTGCAAAACTCATTCGTACGGAGAATATGTATTTGATTGGAGTTGGGCCGATGCTTATCGCCGTTACAACCAACAATATTATCCCAAATGGATTAACGCCATTCCCTTCACACCTTGCACCGGCCCACGATTATTAATTACAGACAATTATGATTTGTCGGCCATCACCAAAACAATTACCGAATTTTTAAACAGAACTTGTGAAGAGAAAAACTGGTCAGGCTGGCATTGTTTATTTCCCGACACAGGTTTACACAATGCATTAAATGATTTATCCATCCCCAAGCGATTGGGCTGTCAATTTCATTGGTTCAACAATCAATATCAAAGCTTCGATGATTTTCTGGCATCACTCAATTCACGCAAACGAAAATCCATTAAAAAAGAACGACAAGCGGTGTTGGATCAAGGCTTTGCTTTTCGGCACAAAACAGCAAGCGATTTAACGGTGGAAGACGCCAACAATTTTTATCGACTCTACCGCAACACTTATTACAAACGCAGCGGCAATGCAGGTTATTTAACGCAAGAATTTTTCAAACAATTATTTTCCAGCATGCCGGATCAATTACTTTTAGTCGAAGCCATTAAAACCGACAACAATCAATTAATCGCCGCATCACTTTTTGTAAAAGATTCACAAACCATCTACGGCCGCTATTGGGGATGCACAGCAGAATTTCCGCTATTACATTTCGAAACCTGCTACTACCAAGGCATAGACTACGCCATACAACACCAGCTCCACCGCTTCGACGGCGGTGCCCAGGGCGAACACAAAATCCCCCGAGGCTTTCAACCCTGCATAACATTTTCCCATCACTGGATAAAAGACAAAAACTTCCGCCCTGCCATCCAACATTTTTTAAATGAAGAAGCGGAAGCTGTGAAAGCTTATGCGGAGGAAGTGAAGGGGCTTTTGCCGTTCAAGCAAGAAAATGAATTTTGAATTAACCACGATGCATCCGTAGGGCGGGTCAAGACCCGCGTCGCGCCGATGTTTGAATTCATGACGCTTTTGATTTTATTTTCTAGAATTTTTTAACGCTTTGATGCATTGCACTCCGCACACGCGGGTCTTGACCCGCCCTACAGGTGCCGCGGCGGATATGTATCCCGTATGGAGCTTGCGTAATGCGGGAATTTTTTGGATAAAACCCCGCAATACGTTTCACTCCTTACGGGCTACTTGCTAAGATTCTTCCAGTCCGTCGCGACCGGTAATCGGCAAATAATTTTTCCCGGTAACAACTTTCTTTCCGGTTTTCTGCTCCAATTCAACACGTGCTTTTTTAGCAATATTACCGCCAGTTTTTGCGGCTGATTTATTTTCATCCAAACCGGTTGCTTCAACACTTTCTGCGATTTGTCGGGTGGATAATTCAGCTAATGCAGTGAAAATAAGTTCTGCTTCACTCATATGATCACGCAGATTTTGATCGACCAATCCTTTTAAATTTTTGTGGTCCTTCACGCTAAGCTCTGCCCATTCCTGATGAATGATATTGGTCAGGATTGCAAATTCTTCACCTTGTTTAATATCGTGATTCGTCCAGTAGTCGGTTAATTTATTGCGGGTTTCCTGGCCCATCATGCGTTGTTGAATCCACTTTTCGCTGCGCCCGTGTTTTTGCCAGGTTTCTCTTGCGCGATCTAATGATCTTGCGGGATCCGCCATCTCCTGCATGCGTTCATAGCCCACTTTAGCTAGCCAAAGTTTGATGGGCTCAGCTTTGGGGCTGGGGATGGATTGCACCAATCGCAAGAGTGTTTCTGCGGTAGCTACATCAGTCAGTCGTTGTTTTCCATCATCAGCCAACATTTTCAACTGGTGACAATTTGTCACCAGTTGGCTTCCTTCTCTTTTAAGCCGTTCTTTTAGCTTGTTCCAATATTTACGAGCCGTCTGATAATCAGGCTGTTGAGTCAACACCTGCACTATATCGACTACAGAGAACCACCAAGTGTTGGATTCTTCATCGTAAATGCGGCGAATTGAATGATCTTCAAATAATGTAGCGTCCGTTTTCATAATCAAATCCCATTTGTTGCGGAAGCAAATACTGTATATGCAAACAGTCCTGCGCGCAAGCTCACGGAGTATTCAGTTAAGGGGATTCAATTAATTCAAAGGGTTTTAATTTCTATATTGCGATAAAACACCTCTGCGCCCTCGGATTGGATTTGTATTTTGCCGGAGGTCAGTGGTTGTAATTTCCCGTCAATGGGTTGTTGTGAATTAAACAGTCGCAGTACTTCCTTGCCATTGACCTTGTGGATGATGGTGCCTTTATTGGCGATAACTTCCATCAGGTTCCATTGCCCGAAGGGTTTTTCGTAATTGATGTTTTCCAGTGCGCCCAGTTTCAGTATGCGCGAGGCAATACCGGTTTTCAGAGGTAGCGATGGGTCATAACGAAAAAATTTCCAGCTACCTTCATTGGCGTCGCCAACATGGGCGTCAACCGTCACGCCATCCAGGCTGTGATAATCACCGCAATCACCTTCCTGAACCTGAAATTCGTGGCTGCGCATCCAGTGTTGGCTTTGGGCACCTTGTGGGCCAACGGCAAAATATAAAATGCCACTATCGCGTCGTGCGTCCAAACGTGGATGCCATTTTTTTTCGCCCCATTTAATTTCAAATCGCAAATGAAAATCGGAAAAAGATTCTGCCGAGGTTATGCCGCCCCACTCTTCGCCTGAAATACGCAACAAGCCATCGACCACACTGAATACTTTGCGTGGATCTGAATTAATTCCGCGCGGGGTTTGCGTCGATTTGTGATTGTAATCATTGGATTCAGGCTGGTAACTGACATAGGTTTCCCATCCATCCAGATTTTTTCCATTAAATAATGGCTTCCACTCCGTAGCAAAAACAGAGCTGCCTGATAAATAAACAAAAATCAGAATTGCCGATAATTTCATAGTGCACCGATTAATATTTGTAGAATTTGTAAAGCCTAGGGAAAATTATGCACGGGAGCGATCAGCATTACAGAGATTTACCATTCACTGATTCAGGTTTAAGGGTTGGTAGGCTTGGCATGCGCGGTTATACTGCCGAGCTAATTCACGAGAGGATCATCCTGTGCGCAAACATGCCTTATTATTGTTGCTGTTGGTGATAGTGATTGCGGGCTTGGCTGCTTGCGGGCAAAAAGGGCCACTGTTTTTACCCCCCGATGAAAAACCCGTCGAGAAACCACAAGCTTCATCAGATGAATGACTTTTAAAATCAGCGAGATTTTTATGCAACACTTTACGCAACGAAATGGTGAACTTTATGTTGAAGATACAGCATTAAGTGATATCGCCGAAAAGTTTGGCACCCCGGCTTATGTTTATAGCCGTGCAGCAATCACCCAACAATATTTATCTTATGCCCAGGCGCTGGGTGAACACCCTGGCATGATTTGTTATGCGATCAAAGCCAATTCCAACCTGGCAGTTTTGAATTTATTGGCGCGCCTCGGTGCCGGTTTTGATATTGTTTCTGCTGGCGAGTTGGAGCGCGTGTTACGTGCCGGTGGTAATCCGTCGCGTATCGTTTTTTCCGGTGTTGGTAAAACTGCCGATGAAATTGCACGCGCGCTGAATGTCGGGATTTTTTGTTTCAATGTTGAATCGGAAGCAGAGCTGGAATTGATTTCAATTGTGGCCACACAACTCAATAAAACCGCGAATATATCCTTGCGTGTGAACCCGGATGTGGATGCACAGACTCATCCCTATATTTCAACCGGCCTGAAAGAAAATAAATTTGGTATTGATATCAAACGTGCTCCTGCAGTTTATGCACGCGCCAAATCTTTATCGGGTATTTCGATAAAAGGGGTTGATTGTCATATAGGTTCGCAATTAACCCAACTGACACCCTTTTTGGATGCATTGGATAGATTGTTGTTATTGATTGATGAGCTGGCCGCTAATCAAATTCATATTGAACATTTGGATTTGGGCGGAGGCCTGGGTGTTACCTACAATCAGGAATCACCACCGGCGGTGGCTGATTATATGGCGGCAATTAAACAAAAAATTGCCGGAAGAAATTTACACTTGATGTTCGAACCGGGGCGTTCGATAGTGGCAAACGCCGGTGCGCTCTTAACCAAAGTGTTATTTTTAAAACCCACAGAACACAAAAATTTTGCGGTAGTGGATGCGGCGATGAACGACAATATTCGCCCGGCACTTTATCAAGCCTGGCAAGCAGTAAAACCCGTTAAACCTCATGCAGGCGAGGTGAAAACCTGGGATCTGGTTGGGCCCATCTGTGAAACCGGTGATTTTATTGCCAAGAATCGCGAACTGGCTTTGCAAACTGGCGACTTACTGGCGATGATGTCTACGGGAGCCTATGGTTTCAGCATGAGTTCGAATTACAACTCTCGCGGACGTGCAGCCGAAATCATGGTGGATGGAGATCAGGTTCATCTGGTGCGTGCACGTGAGACATTTGAAGATTTGATTCGCGGCGAACATCTATTGCCGGAATAATATTTTGGTGGAATCCACCCAGCAGATCGGAAAACATATGCGATTAAAATTTAGCAAAATGCATGGACTGGGCAATGATTTTGTTGTGATAGATGCAATCAGCCAAAACGTACGCCTGACCCCGGAGCGTATTCGCTTTATTGCGGATCGCCATTTTGGTATTGGCTGCGACCAGATTTTGCTGGTGGAAATTCCCGAATCATCGGCAGTTGATTTTCGCTATCGTATTTTTAACAGCGATGGCAGTGAAGTTGAAAACTGTGGCAATGGTGCACGTTGTTTTGCCCGTTTTGTTCGCGACAGAAAATTAACCGGTAAAAAAATTATCCGGGTGGAAACAGCGGGCGGCACTATTGAACTCAGCGTGCAGGATGATGAGCAAGTCAGTGTGAATATGGGTGTACCCCGTTTGAATCCGGAGCAAATTCCTTTTACCGGTGAAAATAAAACTTCAATTGCGCGCAATCTGACCTATCCTTTATCTGTAGCGGGAAATCAATTGCAGATTTCTGCTGTGTCTATGGGCAATCCTCATGCAGTGTTGGTAGTTGATGATGTCAAAACGGCCGAAGTAGAAAAGCTGGGGCCGCTGATTGAACGCCACGTACAATTTCCTGCTCGCGTTAATGCGGGCTTTATGCAAATTGTTTCCAGGAATGAAATTAATCTACGTGTTTATGAGCGCGGCGCCGGTGAGACGCTTGCTTGTGGTACGGGGGCCTGTGCTGCTGTTGTTGCAGGCCGTTTGCGTGGATTGTTAAATGAAAAAGTGAAAGTGAATTTACCGGGTGGTAGTTTGCGTATTGAATGGACTGATGAATCATCACCCGTGATGATGACAGGGCCCGCCGAATTTGTTTTTCATGGGCAGATCAAGTTGTGATGGGAAAACCTGTATGACAATCGAGAACAAACAAGCGACACTCGCTGATCCTCTGGAACCGGAACAAATTGCGGTTTACTTACGAGACCATCCTGATTTTTTTATTGATCATCGCGATCTGCTTGCCGACATGACCTTACCGCACGAAACCGGCGCGGCAGTTTCGCTGGTTGAGCGTCAGGTCAGTATTTTGCGCGAACGCAACATTGATATGCGCAATCGCTTGAGTAAATTGTTAGATAACGCACGTGAGAATGACAAACTGTTCGATAAAACCAAACGATTGTTATTGTCTTTGCTGGAAGGTCAGGATTTTGGTGATATAGTTGACGCGTTGTATTACAGCTTTGATAAGGAATTTCATATCGATGCCAGCAGTTTAATTTTATTTGGCAATCCGGATAAAATTCCCAGCAGCCAGGCTCGTATTGTTCCAATTGCCCAGGCGCGTCAGTATATTGGGCCTTTAATTAAAAATAATCGTGCGATTTGCGGTGTTGTCGCCAAAGAAGAAATTGAATTTTTATTCGCAGACCGTTCTGCAGAAATAGGTTCGATTGCTGCAGTACCTCTGGTTCATGGCAGTGCTTTTGGTGTGCTGGCGGTAGGAAATAAAGATCCACATTATTATCGTTCCAGTATGGGAACCTTGTTTTTAGGTTATATTGCCGAAGTGTTGAATCGATTGTTACCTAAATATCTTCCTCGTTAGTGGAATTACATTATGAATAAAGTTGAATTGCCATTCGAAAACGCTGTTCAACAATTTTTATTCTATATGCAAAACGAAAAGCAACTTTCGTTGCATACGCAAACCAATTACCTGCGCGATTTACAAAAGTTCCAAAAGATTTGCCAAGCGCAACATCGGGAAACATGGCAAAAAATTGATGTGAAATTTATCCGTCAAGCAGCCGCTTTTTTACATCGGGAAGGACTGAACGGAAAAAGCCTGCAGCGCTGGCTTTCCGCATTGCGAAGTTTTTTTCAATACTGCATCAAACAGTCATGGATCAGCTTCAACCCTGCGGAAGGTATAGCAGCCCCCAAATCAGCAAAACATTTGCCTAAAACCCTGGATGTTGATCAGGCCGCTCAATTTGTTGAAGTTAAGGGCGATGATTTTATTGCTTATCGCGATCGCGCATTGCTGGAATTACTCTACTCATCCGGATTGCGTCTGGCCGAAATTGTCAGCGTGAATCTCACTGACATAGACCTGCGTGAAGCCATGATCACCATTACCGGTAAAGGCAATAAGACACGCAGTGTTCCTGTTGGCAGTGCTGCAATCAAAGCCATTAACGAATGGCTCGCACAACGGCATCTTTTTGCAATACCCGAAGAACTCGCGTTATTTATCACTCAACGCGGCTCGCGCATCAGCCATCGCGCGGTACAAATGCGTTTACAACAATTAAGTCTCGAACAGGGTATGGATAACCCCGTTCACCCGCACATGCTCCGTCATTCTTTCGCCAGCCACATGCTGGAATCCTCCGGCGATTTACGCTTGGTTCAAGAAATGCTGGGCCACGCCAACATAGCCACCACGCAAATTTACACTCACCTCGATTTTCAACATTTAGCAAAAGTCTACGATCAAGCTCATCCAAGAGCGAACAGAAAAGTTGCCAGAGAAGCTAAAGAGTGAACAAAAAGATATGACCATGAATTGTCTATCAATCGGTTTTCACATTTGGTAGATCGAAAATGAATTGGTTAATAATACTTCTGTTGTGCGGATTACAGTTATTTCTTACCTTAGTTGCATTTCCTGATAATTGGAAGTTTCCATGGATAATGTGGCTGCTTATGTTTGCGTGCGTTCTTATTAGGCATAGGTTTAATTATAAATCCATCCACAAAGATACCAATCTATACACTTTAATTTTGGCATTTGTAATCTCTGCGTTAAGTAGTGCGAAGGGCAATTTTTTCTTGTGTGCATATATTTTTCTATTAAGCTTTACTTTTTTTACGCTTTCTAATGGATTACTAAAAATCAAAAAAGAAATTGTTTAGTAGCGACTGAATGATAATACTCCTTACCAATGCCAAAGCGTTCCATCTTCCAATCGATTTACCGGTAAACAGGCACGCTTGTAGGGATATTTTGCGGCGAGTTTTTCGTCTATATCAACGCCGTGACCTATGGCTTCTCCCGGTGTGAAATAACCATCCTGATAACTGTAAGCTTGCGGGAAAACTTCATTCATTTGTTCGCTGTGGGCCATATGTTCCTGGATGCCGAAATTGGGAACCCAATAATCAAAATGCAACGCAGCGCCCATGCAAATGGGGGATAAATCGGTAGCGCCGTGAAATCCTGTGCGCACATTAAATAAACTGGCGAAATCCGCAATGCGACGCACGTGGGTTATTCCACCTGCGTGGACTATTGTTGTGCGAATAAAATCGATTAATTGATTTTGAATCAGCTCCCGGCAATCGTGAATAGAGTTGAATACCTCACCGACTGCCAGTGGTGTAGTGGTGTGATGGCGAATTAATTTAAATGCGTCCTGATTTTCTGCAGCGACCGCATCTTCCATCCAGAACAATCGATAAGGCTCCAAGTCTTTGCCAACACGGGCGGCTTCGATTGGCGTTAAACGATGATGCACGTCATGCAACAAATGAATGTCGTAACCAAATTCCTCACGAACAGCGGAAAAGACTTCCGGAATATATTGCATATATTTTTCAGTTGACCAGGTTTCAACTGAAGGTAAATCAGCATCGGCAGGTTCGTAACTCTTATTGTTTTTGGCAACACCATAAATTTTTTCCATTCCAGGGATTCCGCACTGCACACGAATAGCTTTGTAGCCTTTGTCTTTTGCCTTTTGTACAGCAGCTAAAGTAGATTCCAGATCTTTGCCGTTAGCGTGGGTATAAACCAGAATGCGTTCGCGGCTTTTTCCACCCAATAATTGATACAAGGGCATATTCGCCAATTTTGCTTTGATATCCCACAGGGCGACATCAATTCCTGCCAATGCTGTCATTCCCACAGGGCCACGACGCCAATAGGCACCGCGATAAAAAAATTGCCAAATATCTTCAATTTGTTGTGGGTCGCGGCCAATCAAAGCAGGCAGTAAATAATCTTGCAGGTATGAAACCACAGATTTTTCACGGCCATTAAGAGTGGCATCACCAACTCCATGAATTCCCTGGTCAGTCACAATTTTTACTGTGACAAAATTTCTTCCAGGACAGGTGACTATGACTTTAGCATCAACAATTTTCATAAAACATCCCAAATTTTACTGGCAACCATACTGATGGTGATGGTTAATATAGTTCAAAAATTATTCCTGTCTTGCATGCAGGCCGATCATGGTTCCAACAAATCCACCCGCTATTTCCGTACTCAGAATGCGGGCATCGGCATTTTGCAGTAAACTTTTTCCGGTGTCTGCCTGTTGGCAGAAGAAATTAATTTTTCCTGCATTCACGCTTATTTCCAATTTAATGGAATCCGTTTTTGAATTCTTCGGCAAAGCCTCTTCATGGATTATTTTCGGTGTATTACCGCTGGCTTGTTCAATAAAAATTGTCTGTTGTTCGCCAATAGACTTCACTCCAAAATAATAATGATGCTGTTCATTTTGGAAAATCACCAACCCTGCTGAAGTTTTATCTGCAGGCAATGACATTTCTGTACTCGCATCAAATTGGGTATGTTGTTGGCGCCTGCCTAAAAATGCCGGCTGATCCAGTGAATCCATCCGAAACTTGCGTGCACTCATCTGCAGAATTCCTTTATTTACAGTGAAAAATTCCTGATTGGATTGCCGCAATTTTAACCATTCGGTTTGTATTTGTGGCTGGTCAAATGAATCAGTCCAGACAAAATTTCCAGTAAGTGGTTTGCTGATGGTTTTGTGGTGTGTTTTTGGCGCGGAGAGTTGCAATGGAACACTATGGCCTTTTTCCAAAATAATGGGCCAGCCCTCTTTCCATGTCACAGGTAAAAGAAACGTTTCGCGGCCGGTGTTGAATAAATTTTTTTCATAAGGGCGAGTTGCCAGAAAAACAGCCCACCATTCACCTTCTTTTGTTTGCACCAAATCAACGTGACCCGCATTGGCAACGGCATTGCTTCTGTCCATGGGCAAATCACGTTGAGTTAGAATCGGATTTCCTTCATAAGCCACAAAAGGTTGATCGAGACTTTTACTGCGAAAGACAACTGCCGAATGATCGTGGCCAGTGCCGCCTTCAGCACAAACCAAATAATACCAACCATTAATTTTGTAAATATGCGGGCCTTCAATCCAAATCGGTTTTTGGGAAATATCGACGCCGCCATTCACAATTACACGACCGGAATCTTTAACAACTTTTTGATTTTTTAAATCATATTCCCATAACCATATGGCTCTGTGCCCGTTATAAAGTGGTTCACCAATCGGCGCGTCGTTATGTGCAATATAAACTTTGCCATCATCATCGAAAAATAAATCAGGATCTATGCCGCCAATTTCCGGCAACAAAACAGGTTCAGACCAGGGGCCTGCAGGATTTTTTGCAGTGACGATAAAATTACCGCGAATATCTACCAAAGTAGTAATGAGGTAAAAAATACCCTGATGGTAACGAATAGTCGGCGCATAGATTCCGCGCGAGCTGCTTTGTTTTTCAATGGGTAATTGTGTGGGTGTTGTTAAAACATGCCCAAGCGATTGCCAATTAACCAAATCCTTGCTGTGAAAAATGGGAACGCCTGGTGAATAAGCAAATGAGGAATTCACCAGATAATAATCATCGTCAACCCGCACAATGCTGGGGTCGGGATAAAACCCTGCAAGAATGGGATTGCGAAATTGATTGGTTTTTAACGGTGCTTTAAAAATGTCGTCCTTGCCTTCATAGGTGAATTGATAAAAATTGACGGTTTGATTGGCGTTAATGGTAAGAGGAAAAAATAATCCTGCGAACAGAATCCATAAACGAATATTCATAATCAATCCCAAAAGATCTGAAGAGAAAACAGTTACCTAAAAAAACTGGCTCTCAAGGAGCCAGTAAATTGTACTCTTACTCGCAGACTTTAAAACATTACATATTGGTGCAGGTGATCGATTGAAGCGCATCGGCAAATCCACGTAACGCTGGTTTGTCGTTGTAATTGGCATCAAACAATAAGGGCCAGGAAATTTTTTCGTTGTTGAATTGCGTAGCGTATAAACTGTCCAGCCATGTACTGGCGTCAGTAGTTCCCCACACGGTGATACCACCTTTTAAGTTGTCAGGCACTGTATCGCGATAAGCTTTGATTATGTCGCAATAACGTTTCTTTTGTTCCAGTGCAATAGCTGACGTGAAGCTGCTGATTTTATTGGCAGGGTAACTGTCGCAATAGGGTTGATTGACGGCAACATCCATTTCGGTAATTTTGACTTTTAAACCCTTATCAACCACTTTTTGCATTGATGCAGCAATTGCTGTCACACTCGGATAACGCAAACAAACATGCATTTGGAAACCTACACCATCAATTGGAATGTTGCGCGTTTGGAAGTCGGTAATCATTTCCATCATTTTTGTGGTTTTTGCATTATTGCCTTCGATGTTGTAATCGTTGTAATAAAGATCCACAGTGGCATTGGCTGCTCTTGCAGCAAGAAATGCTTTTTCTATATAAACCGCACTGTTCCCACTGTTGACATAAAACGCCGAGTCAGTCGTTCGAAAGTTTGACGGGGAGCCATCCGTTAACGCTTCATTTACAACATCCCAACTCACTACATTCGCTTTTGTTTCAAAATGATCAACGATAGTGGTCACGTGAGTTTCCAAGGCTGCGATAAATTGTGCAGGCGTTCCACTCCAGTTAGCAACTTTCATAAAACCGGGAACCTGATAATCAGAATGCCAGACCAGTACATGCCCATGAATTGTCATGCTTTGGGTATTGGCGTAATCAACAAATGCATCGGCATTGGTAAAGTTGTAATCAGAAATAGTGCCGGTGTTATTGTTAGGATGCAGGTAACTCATTTTCATAATGTTGCCTGCTGTCATTTGATCAAAATGTTTTTCAACAATCGCTCTTTCCGATGCATTGGTTAAAACATTGTAGGTGGGTGAATCAGAGTTGGATACCGCAATACCAATTGGGAAATTCGCCAAATCGCGCAAGTGATCAACATTGGCTGAATAAACACTGCCTGAACTTGAACTGGAGCTGGCACTTTGTGCTAACGTGATTTTTGTGCTCTTGATTGTCACAGTACCAGTTGCAGAACCTTTGGCTTGAATACCCATTTGAATATCATTTGCTGATTGATTGAATTTGTCATCCGGTTCGTCAATTGTGCAGTAAAGGGTCACATCAGAGCCTGCGGTTAATTCACTATTGTCGGATAGACAATTCCATTCCCCTTTTGACCAATCATTTTTAATTTGCGCAAAAATTTGTAAGTTTGCGCCGCTGGATTTAAATTCGCTACTGACATTAACTACCATTTCGATAACAGCATTTTCAAGTTGTGTCGGCTTTAAAAAATCAAAAACAGCACCCACACCATCGCCGCTTGCAGAGAAACTGACCCCATCGGAGTTATAGTTAACTCCAGAGTTTCCGGCACTGCCTGATGAATTACCTCTCCAGCCATTGGTCATATCAATGGTCAACACATTGGCTGAAGTTGATGAACTTGAAGCAGCAATTGAGGAATTTTCTGTAGATGATGCTGTAGAACTTGATTCCGACGACATCGAGGATGATAAAGCTTCGGTGCTTGAAGAAACTACCGGTGATGAACTGCTAATCGAGGACGAAATCGCAACAGAATTCGATGAACTGACAGATGAAGAAAGAGGTTTGCTTGAGCCAGACTTGCCACCGCCTCCGCCTCCACCACCACAAGCAACCAGGCTGCAGCCAAGAATTCCGATCATTATTGGTTTCAGTAAAGACGTCATAATAAAACTCTCACGTTATTGTTATAGTTCATTAAACCATAAGTCTTCATGACTTGTATACCAGTAGTATTGTAAAGAATTGAATTGCGCCAAATAAAAAAACCACCCGAAGGGGTGGTTTTTGGGATAGGCGAAAATACTAGCCTTCCATTTGCTCCAGTTCTTTACCTTTGGTTTCCTGAATGTATTTGAAAACAAAGAACACAGACAGAATAGAGAAAAAAGTATATATCCCATAAGCGCCTGCAAGACCAATTGCAGAGGCCAGCAATATTGGGAAAGTCCAGGTAATCAGGAAGTTGGCGCCCCATTGCGCTAGACCAGCAATTGCCAATGACGAACCACGCATTTGATTGGGGAACATCTCACCTAACATAATCCAGGTCACCGGACCCCATGACATGTTGAAAAAGATCACATAAAGATTGGCTGCTACTAATGCCAATATGCCGTTGCTGCTCGAAAGCTGAAGTTTCCCGGCCCCATCAACAGGAGCGCCCGCAAATGCGAAAGCAACCAGAGCGAGAGTAATTGCCATACCCACTGACCCAAACCAGAGTAATGGTTTGCGACCAATTTTATCGACCAAAAAGAAGGTAACAAAACAAGCAGCAATACTGACGGCACCGGAAAGTACGTTAGTCAGCAGCGCGTCGCTTTCTGAAAAACCGGCAGCTTGCCACAAGACCGCACCGTAATAAAACACAACGTTGATACCCACAAACTGCTGGAGTACAGCCAAACCAAAACCCACCATGACAATAGGCTTTACCCTGCGTGTCGTTTTGTTTACCACATCGCTAAAGCTGGGCTTATGGTCTTTAGCCAGCGTGTTGCGAATTTCAGCAATTTTACTTTGGGCGTTGGCTGCACCATACAGATTACCCAATACTTTGGCCGCTTTATCGTCGGCTCCTTGTGTTACCAGAAAGCGCGGACTTTCAGGGATCAGAAACAGAGCAAACAGGAAAATGAAAGCAGGGATCAACTCCATCCAGAACATCCAGCGCCAGGTTTCATAACCCCACCAGAACATGGAGGTAGAACCACCTGCAAACTCGGCTAAAAAGTAATTGCTGAGGAAGGCAAAAAACAAACCGGAAATAATCGCGATTTGTTGTACCGAGCTGAGTTTGCCACGCAAATGGGCAGGCGTGACTTCACTGATGTAAGCAGGACAAATAATACTGGCCGCACCAACAGCCAAGCCTCCAATTACACGGTAGATGATAAATTCGACAGAACCTGTCGCTATGCCTGATCCCCAAGCAGAAATAATGAAGAGAATGGCTGATACCATCAGCACCCACCAGCGACCAAACCTGTCGGCCGCACGACCCGCAATCAATGCACCGAAAGCACAACCCAATAACATGGATGCGACCCTGAATGAATTGTCATCCTGTGCTTCCCACATAAATCCTACAAACATCAAGGCCGCAATAATTAATAGCTCCTTGCGAACAAAATAGAGCCCAATTGTTGCCAAGATAGCCGAGCCTAATGCGAGGTAGATCGACAAAGTTGACCGTACGGATTCACCGGTTGTCAAACTGAAAGCCTGATTGAGGCCATCATAAGTTCCATTGATAACACCGCTATCAAACCCGAATAAAAAACCGCCTATTGTGGCGATGATAGTAATCAGGATGACAAACGACATATTCGCCTGACTAGCGTTCACTGAGTGGTTCATGGATGTACCTTTCTGGTTGTAGCTGTTATTGAAATTATAAATACCGAATCGTTCGGGACGACCGGGGCCGATATTACCCCAACATAGTCTGACCGACTATATAAGGGGTGAAATTAGATTAAATTTCGAAGGAGAAACCGGTTTTGGTGAGCTGCTCATAGGCCTTGGCATCAAAAGTGTAGAGATTGGCCGCTCTGTGTGGAACTCCCTGTTGTTTTTCATTGCAGGGCGACAAGAGGTTCATCTTCATTATTTTTCGACGGAAATTGGGCTTGTCCAGTTTGATGTTCAGTATCGCTTCGTATAGCGCCTGTAGTTGCAACAAGGTAAATTTTTCCGGCAACAAATTAAAACCTATAGGTTGATGACAAACCTGATGACGCAACACTTTTAATCCGTGCTCAATAATTTCGGCGTGGTCATAAACCAACTCGGGCAAACTGCCAACACTTTGCCAATTGACTTCTTCAGCCGTTTGTCCGGCCACCAACGAAAGATTATCTGCACTGACCAGTGCAAAATAGGCAACGGTCACCACACGCTCGTCAGGGAAACGGTCAACTCTGCCGAAAGTTTTCAGTTGTTCCAGAAAAACATCACTGATACCCGTTAACTCTTTCAGTAAACGATAGGCCGCATCGCGCAGGTTTTCGTCGTAACGTATCCAGCCGCCAGGCAATGCCCACTTACCCTGATGCATGGGATCAGTTTGGCGAACCAATAGTATTTTCAGTTCATCGTGATCCAAACCAAAAATAAGATTGTCGATAGAAAGCGCTTTAATGACATTTTCTGCCAGTTTTAGCGAAGCGGTTTTGCTGTTGCTGTTGGGTATATGTTTGCTCGACACAAGAAAATTCCTGTAAATTCAGAATGTTATTATGATTTCCGAACTAAAATGTTTGAAATTGATAAAACATGATCATTCTATAAGCCGCGCGCCATAAAGTGAAATTTGTTTTTTTATCTTATTTTCAAAAGGACAATAAGAGAGTATCCTTCCGGCCACTATTTTTTCTATGAGTTTTACTATGCTATTTCTGGGAATTGATCTGGGAAGTTCATCTGTCAAATTATCGGTACTGGATGGTTCCAGTGGTAAAAGCCTTGGCAGTTTGTCCTACCCCGAAACCGAGTTGTCCATTCAAAGTCCGCAGCCGGGATTCGCAGAGCAGGATCCTGAAATCTGGTGGGACTGTGTGCAGAAAGGTTTTGCCAAATTAGCCAGCAAAGGTAGTTTTGATCCTGCGAACATTACCGCCATAGGTATCTCTTACCAGATGCATGGCTTGGTTTTGGTCGATCAACAGCAACGCGTTTTGCGCCCCTCAATTATCTGGTGCGATAGTCGCGCAGTTCCGTTTGGTAATCAGGCGCTGAATGATTTGGGGCAAGATTATTGTTTTGGCCATTTGCTGAATTCACCGGGAAATTTTACAGCTGCCAAATTGAGATGGGTGCAACAAAATCAACCGGAAATTTTCAGCAAAATTTATAAAGTTATGTTGCCCGGTGATTTCATTGCAATGAAATTAACCGGTGAAATCACCACTACCGCATCAGGTCTTTCAGAAGGGACTTTGTGGGATTTCAAAGAGAGTCGTGTAGCAACCGAATTGCTTACACATTGGAAAATAGAGGCGGGATTGATTCCTGATCTGGTTCCCGGCTTGGGTATTCAGGGCGAAATTAAAGAAACTGTTGCAAAATTATTGGGATTAAGTGCGGGTGTAAAAGTCTGTTATCGTGCTGGTGATCAACCTAACAATGCGTTTAGTTTGAATGTATTGCAACCTGGTGAAGTGGCAGCAACAGCTGGCACCTCCGGTGTCATCTATGGTGTCACTGATAAACCGGCAGCGGATTTGCAATCACGCGTAAATACTTTTTTACATGTCACCAATACGGAAACGGAAAAACGCAATGGAGTCCTGGTTTGTGTAAATGGTTGCGGTCGTTTGTATTCCTGGTTGCGACAAATGATTGGCTCAGCCGGTGCGACGCCGTCGTACCCACAATTGAATGCCTTGGCAGGCACAGTACCTGTAGGCAGCGATGGCTTGGTGTTTCATCCATTTGGCAACGGTGCAGAAAGAATTTTTCAAAATCAAAATTTGGGTGCACATTTGCGCAATCTGGATTTTAATCGTCACGGCTTGGGGCATATGGTGCGTGCTGCGCAGGAAGGAATTGTGTTTTCGCTGAATCAGGGGTTTGATGTTCTCAAGTCGTTGGGCGGCAGTTGCAATCTGGTGCGAGCGGGTAAAGGCAATATGTTTTTAAGTGATGTGTTCACTCAGGCTTTCGCTAACACTACGCAAGCGGCCGTGGAATTATTGGAGACAGATGGTGCCGAAGGTGCTGCGCGCGCAGCCGCAATGGGATCAGGCTTCTACAATTCGGCAAAAGAAACATTTATCGGGTTAAACCGGGTGGCTCTGGTAGAGCCACAAATTAATTTAGCGGCGCAATATCAGGATGCCTATCAGGCATGGCTGGGCTTGTTGCCAAAATCAGAGTGATATTTTTTAAACGTGTTATTGAAAAATCAAAGGTGAAAAACATGGGTATTGTTCTTGGCAACAAAGAATATTTTCCAGGCATAGGCAAGATAGGTTACGAAGGTCCGGATTCCGATAATCCACTGGCATTCAAATATTATGACGAGAATCGTGTAATTGCCGGAAAAAGTTTGAAAGATCATTTCAAATTTGCCACTTGTTATTGGCATACATTCTGTGGTGCCGGTCATGATCCATTTGGCCCAGGAACCAAAATATTTCCGTGGGCAGCCACACCTGATGTAGTGGCGCGTGCAAAAGAAAAAATGGATGCAGCCTTTGAATTTTTCACCAAAATCGGCACGCCTTATTATTGTTTCCATGACATAGATTTAATTGATGAAGGCAGCAGTCGCGCAGAAACATCAAAGCGTTTACAAACCATTGTTGAATATGCAAAAGAAAAACAAAAAGCATCGGGCGTGAAATTATTGTGGGGCACCGCCAACTTGTTTTCCAATCCGCGTTATATGAATGGTGCATCAACCAATCCTGATTTCAGCGTAGTTGCTTATGCCGGTGCACAGCTGAAGGATGCACTGGATGCAACCATCGCATTGAATGGCGAAAATTACGTATTCTGGGGTGGTCGTGAAGGTTATATGAGTTTGCTCAATACCCAGATGAAGCGCGAACAGGATCATCTGGCACGTTTCCTGACCATGGCGCGTGACTATGCTCGCGGCCAAGGCTTCAAAGGTACATTTTTTATCGAACCAAAACCTATGGAACCATCAAAACACCAATATGATTTTGATGCGGCAACAGTGATTGGTTTCTTGCGTCATCATGGTCTGGATAAAGATTTCAAATTGAATCTTGAAACCAACCACGCCACTCTTGCTGGCCACACTATGTGCCATGACATGCAAACGGCTGCTGATGCAGGCATGTTAGGTTCTTTGGATGCCAACCGTGGTGATTACCAAAATGCCTGGGATACAGATCAATTCCCTTACAACATCAACGAAACAGTGGAAATGATGCTGGTATTGTTGCGCAGTGGTGGTTTGCAAGGTGGCGGAGTCAATTTCGATGCGAAAGCGCGCCGCAATTCACCTGATCCGGTAGATCTTTTTTATGGTCATATTGGCGGTATGGATACCTTCGCCCGCGCTTTGATTATTGCAGACAACCTGCTGCAAAAGTCACCTCTTGAAGCTATGCGCCGGGAGCGTTACTCATCATTCGATTCAGGCAAAGGTGCTGAATTTGAACAAGGTAAATTGACACTGCAACAGCTGGCAGAGATAGGTAACACAGGCGGCGAGTTGAAATTGCAGAGCGGTCGTCAGGAACTCTACGAAAATATTATCAATCGTTATATTCGTTAATCCTGTCCAAACAATAAAAAAGCCGTCGATCATTGGCAATGTGATCGACGGTTTTTTTATGCTTACCCAAGGCCGTAAATGTGAACCAGCCCTGTTATTGGATGTCCGTGTAAGCTCAAATCTATCAAACCAGGTCAGGGGCAGGAGCTTTTTAATTGGCAATCCCTATTATCAGGGACTAACATCTCTGCAGCCTTGAATGGCCGGATTATTATTTCTAGGGATTCCTACTATGACCAAATCGATTTATGGTTCAATTTTAATTGCTGCTATGTTGTCTGCTTGTGGTGGGGATGCTCCCCCCGACAAATGGGAAGAAGGCGAGTTCAAAAACTCGGATATATATAAGAATCAATGCCAGACTCCCCGTGTAGGTAGAAGTAAAATTACCGATATTCCTTTTCCTGATCAAAAAGGAACACGATTGGACGAGAAAAATTTTCTTCGATCCTGGAGTCATGAAACCTATCTTTGGTACAAAGAGTTACCGGATATCAATCCCGCCAACTCTGATACACCGCAGGTTTATTTTGACAAATTAAAAACCAGTGCAAAAACATCTTCCGGAAAACCAAAAGATAATTTCCATTTTTATGAACCAACAGAAGATTCAGAAGCCTGGGAAGCGGGCATGACTTATGGTTATGGGCTTCATTTAAAAGTCTTTTCAACGGTACCACCACGCAGTTTTTTCGTGTCTGATGTGGAACCGGGATCCCCGGCAGCCAATGCAGGCATCAAGCGCGGTGATCAGATTCTTGAGCTTGATAATGTCAGTTTAATTTCCGATAACACCAATGCAGGCATCAATACATTAAATGGTGCACTCTTTCCTGATGTGCTCAACGAAGCGCATTCATTTACTTTGCAGCATGCAGGTGAAACAACCAGCTACACAGTTACTTTGGTGTCAGCCGAGGTTGATATAACAGCTGTACCGGTTACCCGAGTCATCACACAGGGCGAGGCCAAAGTAGGTTATATCCAATTCAATACTTTTATTGAGAATGCTCAGGATGAATGGGTGGACGCCATCCAGGATCTTCAGGCCGAAGGTGTCAGTGATCTGGTTTTGGATTTGCGTTACAACGGTGGCGGGTTAATTTCCATTGCATCCATGGTTGCTTACATGATTGGTGGCACTAATGTATCGGGGAAAACCTTTATCCAGTATGTTGCCAATGATCAATATGCGGCAGAAGCTCCTTATAGTTTCACCACTCTGGGCCTTTATGGGGTGAACAAAAATAATAATTTGCCAACATTAAATCTCAATCGTGTGTATGTGTTAACCACATCGGGTACCTGCTCTGCCAGTGAATTAATTGTGAACAGTTTGCGTGGTGCCGGAGTTGAAGTTTTTCTGATTGGTGACTCTACTTGCGGCAAACCTTATGGTTTCACACCGGAAGATAATTGCGGCACAACTTATTACACCATTCAATTCACCGGAATTAATGCCAAGGGTTTTGGCGAGTATTCTGATGGTTTTGTACCTTCCAATACTGACAATGGATTGGATTTGGTAAAAGGATGCGAAGTTAATGATGATTTAACACATGCTTTGGGTGATCCTGATGAAGCGGTGTTATCAACAGCACTGAACTTTAGAAATACGGGCGTATGCGCAACAACAGGTAGCAGTGTTGGTAAAATGCAAAAAGTGCAGGGATCAACGGTTGATGGACAGCTTATCCGATCATTCAGAGATGAAATTTCCATATTTGATTTGTCTCATTGAAAATCAAAACTCACGCAACAATAAAAAGGCACTGATCAGTGCCTTTTTATTTTTTACAACAACAGAAAATAACCTGATACCACCACGAGTAACCAACCCGATATTGCCGTTATTTTCCAAAATAATAATGGATCTTTTTCCAGCAAAGGCTGGGCACGGGAATTTAACCAATTGGGATTGGGACGTTTTAAATCCTGCAGCCATTCTGAAAGCGCTTCATAGCGCCCATCCGGATTGATGTTAAGTGCTTTTTCCAGCGCTTTATCCAACCAAAAAGGAACCAAAGGATTATGTTTCATGGCAGAAATATAATGCAGCCGTTGAAAACTTTTAAAATCAAATGCAGATGCGTATGAAGTTCCGTAAGGTAATTTACCAGTCAGCATTTCGTAGAGTAAAACTGCCAATGAAAATTGATCGGATGCTGGCCCGGTTTTCCCTCCATATCGATATTCAGGCGCAGAATAATCTGCTGTGCCCAATATTTTATCGCGCTCAATACTTGAACCTATCTCTGCAACACCTGCAATCCAGCATGAACCGAAATCGACAATTACCGGGCCTCTGCTGCCAATCACAATATTGTCCGGTTTAATATCCTGATGCAAAGTGTCCTTACGGTGAAAAGCGCGAATGCCGCGAATGATTTGTTCGATTAATTCAACTGCATCAACAATCGATAATATGCCGCGCTCTTTTAATAATGAAGTGAGTGTTTGCCCTGCAATATACTCCGTCAGATAATACAAATAGGAACGGGATTCCGGCGCCGGAATCACACGCACAACAGCAGAATTCTGAATCCGTGCACCTATCCAGGACTCCATCACAAATCGTTCGGTATAGGCCTTGTCGTCCTGATATAAAACCGAAGGTGTCTTCATGACCAAAAGATTTTTATTTGCATCCTCTACCAGATACACCTGACTGCGAGTTGATTCATGCAAAATTCTTTTGACTTTCAATCCATCAATAATATTGCCCGGAATCAGAGGAGGAGGAAAAGGCAAACGCGATAAAACCTGAATGGCATCAGTTTGTGTAGCTGTACCTATTTTTTCAATGCGTAAGACCTGAATGCTCAGATTGTCCTGACTTTTGCATTCCAGTGCCAATGCCAGTGCTTTGGCTGTGAGCAATTCAGGGGTTTGCTGATGATCCAGAATTAATTTTTTAAAATCATTCACAGAAATGGCTTCATGAACTCCATCGCTGGTCAAAATAAAAATGTCCCCGACACTCAATTCAAAGCTGTGCATATCAACTTCGAGATAAGGATCAGCACCCATAGCACGACTTAAATGCGTTGTATGACGATCAATTCGTTGTGTGTGATCACGTGTCAGTAATTCAAGATTATTTTCGCGTAAACGATACACGCGCGTATCGCCCACATGAAAAATAAATCCGGTGTCACCTTTTAAAATTAATGCCGAAAATGTGGTGAGGTACCCTTCACCATAAATAGAATTTTGGCTGCGTCCCCACAAACTTGAGTTTAAGGATTGGATAACACGAATAGCGGATTGTTGTGTACGCCAGGTATCAGGTGTTGCGTAATAATCTGTTAAAAACCCGGCAACAGCTGTCTGACTGGCTTCGCGGGCAGCCATACTGCTACTAACACCATCGGCAATCGCAATTGCGATTCCTTTGGTTGTTAATAAATTGCCCTCAGGAATACGTGCACCGACGGTATCCTGATTTTCAGGTTTGACTCCAGCTTCACTTTTTTGCGCAAAACTGATTTCCAGATGCGATTGCAAATGATCCATAATTTTTTACTCAAAGTAAAAAAACAATGCCCGCATAGTGCGGGCATGATCAACAAAACATTTATCAAGACACTTCTATTTTTTGCAAACTGCCATCTTCATTCACTTCAACGACGTGCCCCTTAGGTTCACGTAAAAATTGAACGAACACCAAACCTATCAGTGCAGCGATTGCCAACATGTAGAAAAAATAATGAATGCCAATAAACGTATTCATGGTTAAAAAGAAAAGTGCACCGACATTACCATAGGCACCAGCCAGCCCGGCAATTTGTCCAGTCATACGGCGTTTGATGAGTGGCACTACAGCAAACACTGCACCACATCCGGCTTGAACAAACAGGGAACAAATAAACACCGCAAGGAATGCCAATGCCAGTGGCCAACTTGCGTTGATTTGTGAAAGCAAAAGATAACCCAGCGTGACACCGGCAAGAATAATACTCATGCTGAAACGGCGCCCGAATTTATCGCTGAACCAACCACCGCCCGGGCGTGCAACCAAATTCATAAACGCAAAAGAACCGCCGAGCATCGCGGCTTGTGAAACACTGAGACCAGTAAATGTATCCATGAAAAAAGCAGGCAGCACAGAGACCACCGCAATTTCAGAACCAAAAGTAGCGAGATAGGCCCAACTTAAAATAGCCACTTGTTTGAATTCATATTTGTCGTGATCTGCAACGCCGTTTTTCAACATATCTTTGTTAACGCGATAAATTTGTGAAAATTGAAATGCAAATAATGCCAGCAGAATCGCATACATAATGTAGGTCATGGCTTGACTTAGCAGCCCCAAATTACTGGGTGACATTTTCCAGGCAAGCACAGCCAGAATTAAATACATCGGCACATTTAAAATCACATAGAACCAGAAATCACGTTTGCTGCTGACTTCAAGTCCACCGGATTTTTTTGGTTTGAAATAAGTAGAACCTTTTGGTGTGTTGCGAACACGCGCGTAAAACAATCCTGAATAAATCATTGCAATAACACCAGCAGTAGTCATTGCATAACGCCAACCATCATCGCCACCAAATACATGAATGGCTAAAAAGGGTAAGAGGAAACCGGCTGCTGCCGCACCGAAGTTGCCCCAACCACCATAAATACCTTCAGCCAGGCCAACCTGACGAGCAGGAAACCACTCACCAACCAAACGAATACCAATAACAAAACCGGCCCCAACAAATCCAAGCAAAAAACGAAACAAAGCTGCCTGCTCAAAACTTTGAGCAAAAGAGAATGCAATCAGCACACAACCCGATACAAACAACAACATGCTGTAAATAGCGCGCGGGCCAAATTTATCCACCAAACTACCCACCACAATTCGCGCAGGAATTGTCAGAGCAACGTTCAATGTCAGAAGCGCAGCCCATTGCTGTGGTGTGAGTTGCAGTGAAGCAGTAATTAATGGTTTCAGTGGTGGAAGACTAAACCACATGACGAATGTGAGAAAAAAAGCAAACCAGGTGAAATGCAAAGTCGCCACAGATTTGTTTGAAAAATCGAGAAAATTCAGTCGTTGAGACATAGCAATAAACTCATGATGTGAAAAGAAACGGCCATTCAGCCTTGAATCCGTTTCAGCAATCACTATGCCAAGCCTGAAAAGGGGAAGTGTTTCCATGCAAAAAGAGATAATGCTCAATAGTGAAGCATGAAAATGAAAAAATTCTGCATTGATTTGGGATGCAAAATTGATCGGGTGTGTTTTTTTAGTGCAGAAAAGTTGATCTTATATTTGCAAACAAAAAAAGCCCGAGCAAGCTCGGGCTGAATCATTAGAGTTTTAAATTAACAACTCGTTGGCTGGGTAGAGCATACAAAATTAAGTGGCTTGTGGTTTTGCTTCAGCGCCTATAGCTTCCAGTTCTCCGCTTTCGCGGGCTTTTTTGCCGTAGACCATTTCAAACAAGGGCGATGCCATTAATGTGGTGATGATCGCCATTAATACCATCATCGAGAAAAGGGCTGGGCCAATGACTCCGGCTTGCAGGCCTATGTTGATGATGATCAGCTCCATCAGGCCGCGCGCATTCATCAGTGCACCTATACCTAACGCGGTTCGGTTGTCAGCACCACAGAGGCGTGCAGCACCCCAACAGGCAACACCTTTGGCGACGACAGAGCCTATAAGGATCACAGCAGCGATTGCTAACAATTCAATGTTATTCACCATGGTTAATTGGGTATTCAGGCCGGAATAAGTGAAGAAGATTGGGATCAGGACTATCACAACAAAAGGTTCCAGTTGGCGTTTCACTTCTTGAGTCAATTTGCCACGTGGCATAACAGCGCCTAATAGGAATCCGCCGAATACTGCGTGGAGTCCGATGGCATCAGCGGTAAATGCTGCCAACATAAAACACATCAGAACCAGAGCGAGCATGGTTGGGCTTAGTTTGTCTTGCTTCTCGGCGGCACGTGCCAGATAACCCAGAACTTTGGGGGCGACCAGAATCATAAAGGCTGCGAATGCTATGCCGCCTAAAATGGTTTTGATGGCGAGTGCAGAGCCTGCACCAAATGTGGCTAAAACAATCGCCAATACACACCAGGCGCCCGCGTCATCTATGGCACCGGCAGACAGGGAAAGCGTGCCCAGTTTGGTTTGGCTCAGGCCGCGTTCGTGGATGATTCTGGCGAGCATTGGAAAGGCAGTAATCGCAATGCAAGCACCCATAAACAGGGTAGCACTGAAAGGTGTGGCTTTTTCGGAGAAAAGTCCGGGTACTGTCAGCAACCAGGGGGTGATGACAATCGCTACCAGAAAGGGAGCTGCCATACCGGATATGGAAACGGCGGCTGCACTTTTGAAATTACTTTTGAAGTGATCGCCCCGGAATCCCAATCCCACCAAAAACATATACATACCAACACCCAGTTGTGCGCCTACATACAGCACGCCTTTCATTTCGGTAGGGAACAGGGCTTTTTGGAGTTCGGGCATCAGCAAGCCAAATAATGACGGGCCAAGAATAACCCCGGCAATCATTTCACCCACGACTTGTGGTTGATGAAGGTATTTTTGTCCGATCCAGCCCACCAGTCGGCAGACAGCCAGGATGACGAACATTTGTAAAAAGAAAACGACGGAGAGTTGAGCAGTTGTCATGAGAACACCGATCCAAAATAGTTGTTATTAGTGCTGTTTGAAACAGCCCGCCATTTGTACGGGGTTTCGGTGTTGTCCGGCAATTTGAAATCCATAAAAGTTGGCTATGGTATTTGTTTTCATGGTGACAAATAAAAAAAGCGGTCTGTAATTTCTTACAAACCGCTCAAGAGGGGAGAGTTTTACTGAACTAGCTGTACAAACTTACCAATTATCAAATTTAACGTTGAAGCTGCGTGATGCTGAAACAACTTTAATGTACAGATCGCCATTGGCAGCGCTGACGGATGTCCAGCCACCACCGCTATTGGTGATGCCCTGTGCACCGGAAGTGATGTTGTAAGTAGAGGCCACGCCAGTCCATGAACCTATCTGCAATGTACCCGAGCTTTTGTTGTAGCGGATGCAATCGCCAGCCACAGCCGCGAACTCAACACCTTTGGATGCGGCCTTGTTGAAGTTGCTGCTATTACAGGTTGAACTGTCGGATTGGCTGCTAGAGCTTGAGGAGCTGGAAGAGCTTGAGGATCTGGAAGATGAGTTGCCCGCTGACGACCAGCCGATGCAATTATCAGTAAATGAGTGATAAATCACTTGGCTGGTAGATGCCACACCGCCCTTTCCATCTCTAACAGTGAGAGTGAAAGTGTAGTTTGTGACAGGTCTCATACCTACGGATAAAGTAACCCCGGACCCGGTGTATGAGGTGCTGTTATAAGCAACCAACCATTCATAGGTCAGTGCATCACCATCCGGATCTGAAGAACTTGCAGCAGACAGTGTGATGTTGCCTTGGGGACAAGTGGATGCCCATGTATAAGTGAATGCAGCCGTTGGTGCGCGATTAGCCGCACTTGATGAACTGGTCGCCCCCACTATTCCATAAGGTGCTGGCTGGGAAGAACATGTAGACGCACCAATACAACTCTTCTGGTTTTCCCATCCCCAACCGTTGTTTGAGTTGGCACAAACAGGGTAAAGATTCCCATACCAGTTACACATTTGACCTGAGATAGCAACGCTGGACGAGCTGGATCGTGAAGAACTGCTGGATCTCGAACTGGAAATGCTGGAGCGACTTGATGATCTTGAAGATGATATTGATGCACTTGAAGAACGGCTTGAGCTTGAAATGCTTGAAGATCGGGATGAACTGGAGGATGACCTTGATGAACTGGTCACACCACCAAAATGTGTAGCCAGTTTCGAGGTGGCTTTAATACCATTGGTACTGTTAATCAGTGTTTGACCCCAGCTGCTCAAGGATGCAGGGTTCCAGTTATTGACTATGTCCAACTGGGTACAGCAGCTGCCATTGCCTGACCAGCTCCAGCCGATATAACCAATACCATTGTCTTGTGAGTATTGAAGGATGGTGCCTTCATCCACATTTTGGCCACCGTGCTCGCCACCAAACTCACCCACAACAATAGGCAAACCCCTGCTGGTAAAACTGCTCAGATAAGACTGGATAGTACTTGCATTACCATAGACTTCGTACATATGTACCGAGAACACAGTATTTCGCAAACTGTCAGCAGCAAAGATACTGGCAGCGTTATCACGCATAGCGCCTGTCCAGTCTTGACCCCAGTTGGCTGCATCAACCATCAGCATGTGCGTCAAACCACCTGAACGTAAAGCTCTGATGGCGGTGATGGTGTCTGCTGTGTAGGTTGATGCGCTGGTGTTATTACCAAACGGTTCGTTGGCAATATTGATGATGGCATAGTCTTCTTGCCCAACAATCGCTGCTTTTACATCTGAACTTAACCAGTATTCAGTCGCTCTTGAAATATGAGTGGCTGCACTGCTTTCCCCGTAACCAGTGGAGTCATGCACTTCCAGCACACAGACCAGTTTATTGGCTTTACATTGGCTGATGATATTGCTGACATCACTGCCACTATTACGTGTCCACTGGGTACCGTTACTCAATACAACACGTACCGAGTTGGCGCCTGTCGCGGCGATATCTTTTAATGCTTGTGTAGTTCTGTCCGTGTACCAGGCGTGTGCATGGTTCACTCCGCGAAAAACGAAGCGGGTTCCGTTAGGGTCAAGGATTTGCGAACCACTGACACTCCAGTTGGCCGCTGCACTTCCCGCCAACAATGCCAAAGAGAGCGCAAGGCTCACTGATTTAAATATGGATTTTTTCATAACTTATCCCATAGATAGTCAAATACCGACAATAAAACTGTCAGTGCGTTATTGTTATCCGAATCTACCGCCAATAAATAAGGCTTTCGGTGTGTGTAATTCTGATTGGGAACAGGCGAAAAACTGCCTGGCTGTATTACAGAAAGTGAAAAGGTCTGTGTAGTTACTGCAAGAGGGAGTTGACCAACAATCCTCTAATTATTGTTATTACGCTGCTGCGGACTGCTTCTGTAAACGGTTACAAATATAACCAAGAGAAGATGGCAGAACAACCCCTGAACCAAAATAACGGGACAAGGTTCCCAAACCAAATGGAAATAACGAAAGTGCGAAATCCCTGTGAGGCTGGATAAAGATTGAGGGAAAAAGCCGATCACCCCAACAGATGATTCATTTCCAAGGCCGGGTTTTCGCAGCTGGTGTTGCCGATTATTTTTGCGGGGACGCCGGCAACAGTTGTGCAGGGTGGAACTTCTTTTAAAACGACACTGCCTGCACCGATTTGTGCGCAGTGGCCGATTTCGATGTTGCCCAGAATTTTTGCGCCAGCGCCAATCAAAACACCTTTGCGAACTTTGGGATGACGGTCGCCGGCTTCTTTTCCGGTTCCGCCAAGAGTGACTGATTGCATGATCGAAACATCGTCCTCAACAACAGCCGTTTCGCCGATCACAATTCCGGTGGCGTGATCGAACATTATGCCTTTGCCTATGACGGCGGCAGGGTGTATGTCTACGGCAAATACAGATGAAATCCGGTTTTGTAAAAACAAGGCCATGGATTCGCGGCCTTGTTGCCATAACCAATGGGCAATACGATAGGACTGCAATGCATGGAAACCTTTGAAATAAAGTAAGGGGGTGACCAATGAACAGCAAGCAGAATCGCGTTGGTTGACGGCGATCAAATCCGCACGTAATGCATCACCAATAGATTTATCTTTAGCAAAGGCTTCATCAAACACTTCGCGAATTAACATAGCAGGCAATGCAGGACTATCGAGCTTGGTGGCCAGATGAAAACTGACAGCGGCTTCCAGTGTGTCGTGATTTAAAATGGTCGCGTACAAAAAACTGGCCAGTACTGGCTCATTATCTGCTTGCTGGCGGGTTTGCTCGCGCAGGGTCTGCCACAGGTTATCAAGCATCAAATCCGGTGCTGTCGCATTCATGGAAGAATCCTCTGCTGTTTGTCCAGGCATTATCACGTGATTCAAATAAAAACATCAATAAATCACTAATGGCGGTTCGTTGATTGCAGCCAGTTGTTCACGTAATTGCAAAATATGTTCACCCCAATAACGTTCGGTATTGAACCATGGGAAAAATTTGGGAAAAGCGGGATCTTGCCAGCGGCGCGCCAACCATGCGCTGTAGTGGATAATGCGCAAACTGCGCAGGCTTTCGATGAGCGCTAACTCCCGCAGATCAAAATCGCAAAATTCACGATAACCCTCCAATATTTCGCTGAGTTGTTCGGTTTGTTGCTGACGCTCACCGGATAACAACATCCACAAATCCTGAATAGCCGGGCCATTACGGGCATCATCAAAATCGACAAAATGGGCGACATCATTTCGCCACAAAATATTACCCGGGTGACAGTCACCATGCAGGCCGATTTTATTGTAGGGGATTTGCATTTTTTCTTTGCAAGCCTTGAGTAAATCTTCAGCCAAACTGCTATAAGCTTTTTGCAAATTTTCCGGGATAAAATGATGCGCCAATAAAAATTCAACGCTATCCAATCCAAAAGTTTGCAACGTAATTTCCGGGCGATGAATAAATGTTTTTGCTTTGCCGAGTGCGTGTATACGACCCAATGTGCGGCCCAATGACAAGAGTGTATCCATATCATCCAGATTGGGTGCGTGCCCACCCTGACGGGCATAAAGTGAAAAACGAAATTGCTCGAATTGATGCAAGGTTTTGCCATCGGCATCCACTGTCGGAGCTACTACAGAAATATCCAGATCTTGCAGCGCCAGTGTGAATTGATGTTCTTCCAGAATTTGTTGATCTGTCCATCGATCCGGCCGGTAAAATTTCACTATCACCGGTTGCGATGATTCCACGCCAACTTGATAAACACGATTTTCATAACTGTTGAGAGCGGATATGCGTGCATCACTGAGTAATCCTGTGGATTCAACAGCCGTCAAAACCAGATCCGGTGTCAGCGCTGCATAGGGATGATCTTGCACCATGATGAATTACCCAAATAATTTCCACCATTCTAGCGGCTCACGTATAATCCCGGGCAATTTATTTAAGCGTCAATTTATTTAAGGGTAGTGTTATGCGTAAATTATTGTGGGTGACATGTTTTTCAATCTTCAGTTTGCTGACAGCTTGTGCAACGCATACCGAGCCTGTTACTGAAGCAGATGAAGTGGAAATTGAACAGGAGCAGCCACAAGAGGAGAGTGGTGATACCAGCGCTCCGCGAGCGGTACAACCTGTAAAACCCACAGAGACCAGCAGACCTCAGCCTGTAGTGAGTATTGCAACTGACAGTTTGGCAGCAATGGCACGTCAACAATATCAGGCAGGACAGTATCAATCTGCTATTGCAACAGCGGAGCGCGGGTTGCGTATTGATCGACGTGCAGCCAGTTTATATCTGGTTTTGGCGCAAAGTTATATGCAATTGCAAATGCCACAACAGGCCAAAAATTTTGTGCTTCAAGGTTTACGATATGCAGCTCAGGGTTCTGATGTAGAAAAAAGTTTGTTGCGAATAAAAAATTATTTGAATGAATAAAATCCACGACCGTGGTTTACTCATTTATAAAACCCCAGAGCAATACCGGCAACAATTAATAATCCCCCGCAGATTCGGTTAAATACTGTGTGATGTTGCGGGGATTTAATCCAGAGCATCATTTTTTTACCTGAAATGGCGTAAATCAACATCCAGCATAAATCAATACATAAAAAAATCAGCGTGAGATATACATATTGTATTGGCCAATTTTGTGATGGATGAATAAATTGTGGGAACAGTGCACCAAAATAAATAATACCTTTTGGATTGGTGGCAGCTATGAGAAAGCCTTTCAGAAATAGCCGTGAATCCTGGAATTTTTTTGTGGAATCGGGATTGATTCCTGTGCGCATGAATAATTGCATTCCAAGATAAATTAAATAAGCGCCACCGATATATTGAATCCAGATCAGGGCTGCAGGAGACTTTTGCAGAAATAAAGCAACCCCGAATGCAGAAAGCAAAATCAAGGTTAAATTACCAAGGCTGACGCCAAACATAGTGCGAAACGTTTTTCTCAAACCGTAATGGGCTGCATCGGTCATGCAGTTGATCATGACGGGACCAGGACTGGCGGACAGGAACAGGGTGAGTGTAATAAACGCAAACGAGGAATTTAGCACTTCCATAGATCCTGACTTTTCGGTTATTGAGCGGCGGATGGATACTACTTCAGGCTATATTCTGAGGCAAAATGTGCAAAGCCTTCTATACTGAAAAAAATAATGAGCCGGGTATCAATGGGTGAAGTATGGGTTATGCAACGATTTCCAAAGCAATCTTTATTTTGGAAGAACTACTGGCCGGATTGGACAAAGCCTATTGGGAGGCCAATTCAGCGGATAATAAAGATTTCTTCTACGACATTATTCGGGCTATTTACGCCGAGTTGTCCGAGTTAAACAAACTCAGTGTTCAGGATCACGACTTGCGTTATGAATCTATAACGGAATCTTTTGGTGTGGCCCAGGTTAAATTGATGCAGCTCAATAAATACATTCATGAGTTGGTCTTGCATTCAACAACAGCCGCCAGTTTGGAGCGTTTAATTCCTGATGCATTGACTTTGACAATGCAGGAATAAACTTATAGGCCTATACACGAATCGCCTTGTCCAATTTTTTCTTCGCATTTCCATAACAGATTCTGTTTTCACAGGAATGACATAAACCTGGATTGGTGTAAATATTACTTATATCCAATTAGAATCAATGAATTTGTATAATTGCAAAACAATTTAAAAATAATTTGAAAAACACTAGCGAATTCTGTTATCCGAACAATACTTAAGTTCAGGGTGGTGCTGAACATCACCACAGGGGTGTTAGTGTGTAGCGTCCCTGTGATGACTTGAAATGGGGTAAAGCATTACCCTTGGGTATTTTGAGGCCCAGTTGGAACTCCCTTTGTTTTGTATCTAGTATGGTCTTGGCCGATGTTGAAAAACATCGGCTTTTTTATTTTTCACACAAAAATATTCTCATCTCCCGGAAAAATTTCTGCCTTCACATCAGCAACATATTTTTGCATGGCACCGGGAATATCTTTGGATTCCAATAAAAAATTTTTGGAAAATTTTGGGGGTTGCTCAGTCAAGCCCAAAATATCATTAATGACTAAAACCTGGGAGTCTGTATCGCGTCCTGCCCCTATTCCTATAGTGGGAATTGAAATATCGTCTGTAATTTGTTTGGCCAGTAATGATGGAACGCATTCGAGCAATAATAAATCAGCGCCTGCATCAGTTAATATCATTGCATCGCGACGAATTTTTTCTGCAGTAATTTGATCGCGACCTTGTACCCGGAAGCCGCCAAATTTATTAACTGATTGAGGGGTTAGCCCCAGATGCGCACACACCGGAATACCGCGCTCGGATAATTGTTTCACCGTATCGGCGAGCCATGTGCCACCCTCGAGTTTTACCATATGTGCGCCGGCCTGCATGATGCGCGCGCAATTGCGCAATGCATCTTCAGTGGTGGCATAAGTCATAAAAGGCAAATCGCCCATGATCAGGGATTTTTTGTTTCCACGCGCAACTGCCTCTACGTGATAAATCATTTGTTCCATAGTGACAGGAATAGTGCTGTCGTACCCCAAAACAGTCATGCCAAGCGAATCGCCAACCAATACCACTTCCACACCACAGCGTTCAGCCATAGCTGCCATGTGTGCGTCGTAAAGCGATATAACGACAAATTTTTCTTTTGCCGCTTTAAGTTTTTGCAAGCTATTAATGGTGATTTTTTTTGTGAGCTGTGTATTGCTGGTAGGTGTGCTGATGCTGGAATAAGGCATGACAGTCTCCGTTATAGTTCGGGGCTGGGGTTGTAATAATGACGGCCGTTTTTGATATGTAAAATATAATTAACCAATTGTTTGAAATGCTCACGGTTGGTTGCCAAATTGAGTTCTCTGGCGTTGACGATTAATAATGGCGCGCGATCATAAAAATGAAAAAATTCGGTATAGGCATCATTCAATGCAGATAAGTAATCCCGTGTAATGTATTGCTCGGCAGCAATTCCGCGTTGACGAATTCGATCCAGTAAAATATCAACCGGCGCTTGCAAATAAATCACCAGGTCAGGTGTTGGCGAATCAATCGTCAGCCTGTCAAATACTTGTTGATAAATATTATATTCGTCCTTATCAAGTGTAACTTTTGCAAACAGTTGATCTTTATCCATTAAAAAATCGGCTACGCGTATGGGGCTGAATAAATCATTTTGTCGTAAATCGCCCAGTTGGTTGGCGCGTTGAAATAAAAAAAATAATTGAGTGGGTAATGCAGTTGCTTTTGGATCTCTGTAAAACTTTTCCAAAAAAGGATTTTCGTCTGCTTGCTCCAATAAAGTTTCGTAATTAAATAAATTGGCCAGATTGCGTGCCAAAGTGGTTTTGCCAACACCTATACAACCTTCAACAGCAATAAATCGCGGTAATTTTTCGCGATTGAGATCCAGATTAATTTCGTCAAACAGGGGGGTCACAATTAAGTCCTCTACATTATTTCAGGGAGCACCTGAATTTTTTGAGACTGGCAATTTATCAACCAGGATTGCACCAAACTGCCATCCGGCAAGCGTAAATTAGCATCAAGATCTATCAAAGGTAAAAGCACAAAAGCCCTTTCCGTCAAATAAGGGTGCGGAATAATTAAGCGTGTTGATTGAATTTGCTGTTGGCCGAATAACAACAGATCCAGATCCAGCGTCCGCGGGCCCCAATGCTGTTCACGGCGGCGTTGGTGAGTTTGCTCGATTTTTTGCAATTCATCCAATAGAGAAAACGGATCGAGGCCAGTTTCCAGCGATACAGCGGCATTGATGAAGTCCGGTTGCTCTGGACCAATTGCCTGGCTCTGGTACATACGTGAGGATTTTAGCAGCCTTGTTTCAGGAATTTGATCCAACTCTTGCAGTGCCCGTGTAATTTGATGAAGAGGCTGTTGTAAATTACTACCTAGTCCCACATAAGCCAGAGACATATTTTTATTCTGCTTTGGGTTTGGCTTTTCGGGGACGACGGCTGCGGGGCTTCGCCTCGCTCATAGGTTTACTGAGCGCTTTAACCATGGAAATACGCTGTTCGTCATCGGCCGTTTGATAATGGGTCCACCATTGCCCCAAACCCTGCAAATCCTCCCCCGAGTCTTCACGCATCAACAGGAAATCGTAAGCAGCCCTGAATCGGGGGTGATCCAGTGTCCGCAGGGCTTTTAGTCCGGACCTGTGTGGCAAACGGTTTTGTAAATCCCATATTTCGCGCATGGGAAGGGTAAAGCGTTTGGGAATAGCTGTACGGGTCAATTGCTGCTGTATCACTTGCTGTGAGGCTTGTATCCAGGCCTGGGCAGCTGGCAAGTCTTTACACAAGGTTTTGAATCTGGCCTGTAATGCCGGCCACAAGAGAGCAGCGTAAAGAAATGCGGGCGTTACGGTTTTGTCGGCACGAATGCGTTTATCAGTGTTGGTCATGCATTTTTCGACGATGGCCAGGCCCAGTGTGTCGCCGGATTTAAGTGCCGCGTCTGTACCGGGTAATAAAATCGATAAGAGATCGTATTCCCGCAATAGATAAAATGTTGCCGTTGCTGAACCATTCAGAAAGAGCTTGAGCAATTCCTCAAACAGTCGGGCATCTGACACGTTTAATAACAGGTGGCTAAGCTCACTGATGGGTTTTGCTGTCGTGGTTTCAATCGAGAACCCTAATTTGGCAGCAAACCGCAGTGCTCGTAACATTCGAACCGGGTCTTCCTTGTAGCGTGTTTCGGGGTCACCAATGATCCGCAAACGGCGTTTTTCAAGATCCTTGATACCTTCGCAGTAATCAATCAGGCTAAAGTCATGCAGGTCGTAATACAGCGCGTTAACCGTAAAATCCCGACGCAATGCGTCTGTCTCAAGAGTGCCGTAGACATTGTCGCGCAACAACATGCCATCTTCATTTTTGGTACTGCTCTTTGACTGATCGTCCTGGCCGCGGAAAGTCGTGACTTCAATAATTTCACGTCCCATTCGTACGTGAACAATCTGGAAGCGTCTGCCGACTATGCGCGACCCCCGGAATTGATTTTTGACTTGCTCAGGTGTGGCGTTGGTGGCCACATCAAAATCTTTGGGCGTGTTACCCAGAAGCAGGTCGCGTACACCACCCCCAACCAGGTAAGCCTGATAGCCCGCCCCCTGAAGTTGCCTGATAACTTTCAATGCGCCGGGGCTGATATGCTTGCGGGATATTGTGTGCTGATCGCGGGGGATAATGCGTCCTTTGCTTGAATCAGTATCCGGTTTGAAGAGGTTTAAAATGCGTTTGAGCATAGAGAACTGAAGATCCCGAACTGTTTGTTTGGCTGAAGTGTAACAGACACGGAGTAGCTAGAGTTAGATTCACAGAAAGCAAAACGGGAAAGCCCAAGCTTTCCCGTTAGAGGTTAGCACCTAAGTGCATCTGGCAACTCATGGGTCTTACTGTTTGCTAACCCCACCTGTGCCTTGTTGTTATTCACTTTGTGTATCTATAAAACGTGAAAAGTTATTCCCCGCGTCGAATTCTTTTCATTGGCCTTTCTTATGTTCCAGACGCCTTGCGTCTGACTGCTTGTTAAGCATTTTATTGTTTGTTGTTCTTATACAGAACTTTTTGTTTTTTGAGATCTCCTAGCTGTACATTTGGCACAGAAAGATTCGCTCTTGTTATTGTTTCTTGTTGTTATTCCGTCAAATCGCTGTTGTTATTATTTGTTGTTGTTATTAGAAGTTAGCAAATATTTCTTATTGTTTGTTTTTGTTATGGCCGCAATAGAGCACTTCCTGTGCCAGTTATAAATTATCTTTTAAAATCAATTAGTTAACTTTTTAAAAGAGTTTTTATTACTTTTTGCTATTTCCAACGGTTACATATTTGAATGTGATGTGTTACTCAAATTGGGTAGCGGTAACATTTTTGGCTGGGTAACACTTGCGTGATCGGGAGTAACAGTCTGGCGTTTAAGCTGTTCTTTATGTCACTTTTAGCACGCAAGTGTCCAATTTTGGGGGTTTTTGAAAAATAAGTTATGACTTGATGCCCGAGGTACCTTTTGTCCTTGGTATACCCAAGCGCTGACGACGTTCCCAGAGGCATTTACGGCTAACACCAAGCTTTTTAGCCAGTTCGGTTTCACTCATACGATCCTGGTGTTCCAACACAAATCGTTGGAAATAATCTTCGAGGGACAAATCTTCATCACCCGCATGACCGGGGTTACTGCGATTGGCTATGCGTGGGGAAATAATAACGGAGCTGGTTGTTTCATCGCCTATATCGCCAGCTTCCATATCGATAGACAACAGGTTGTCGCCAATCTCGTTGCTATCCTCGCAGAGGATAACGGCGCGCTGCATGGCGTTTTCCAGTTCACGGACATTACCCGGCCAGGGGTAGCTCATGATGGATTCAATGGCTTTTTCGGATAGCTTCAACAGGGGTTTGTTAAATTGTGCGCAGTAACGTTGGAGCAGGTATTCGGCGATTGTAATGATATCGCGACCACGTTGGCGCAGAGGTGGTAACTCCAGTTGCACAACATTGAGTCGGAAATAAAGATCTTCGCGGAATTTGTTTTCTTTGGTCAGTTTGCGCAGGTCACGGTGAGTGGCTGCAATCAGGCGTACATCTACCTTGCGTGATTCGACTGAACCCAAAGGTCGGACCTCTCCCTCCTGTAATACGCGTAGAAGACGCGCTTGTGCTTCCAGGGGAAGTTCACCTATCTCATCAAGGAATAAGGTTCCACCATCGGCAGCAGCAACCAATCCTTCACGATTATTGGATGCCCCGGTAAACGCACCTTTTTCATATCCAAAAAGTTCGGATTCAATCAGAGTTTCGGGAATGGCCGCGCAGTTCACCGAGATCATCAAGTGGTTGCTGCGGGTACTTTCTTCGTGCAGGGCACGGGCTACCAACTCTTTTCCGGTACCTGTTTCACCGTGAATCAATACAGTGGCGGCGGTTGGGGCAACTTTATGGATGCGGTTATACAGCTCTTTCATGACATCGCTGACACCGATCATTCCGGCTATGGCATTACTGGCGGTGGGGACAACTTTGGCCTGGGCTTTGGCTTTACCTATAACGCGTTTTACAGCGTTGACCATTTCGTCGTGATCAAAAGGTTTGGCGATGTAATCAACTGCGCCCATACGCATGGAATCAACCGCCGAGCGAAGGCTTGCATAGCTGGTCATAATCAACACCGGTATATCGCCAGCCAGTTTGATCAGGTCGGTGCCCGGCGCACCCGGTAACCGTAGGTCACTGATAATCAGGTCAAAATCTTTGAGATTAAATTTGATCGCTTCTTTAACAGAAGGTGCTTCCTGAACTTCATAAAGATTACGTTCCAAAAGCTTGCGCAAAGCATTGCGGATAATATTTTCGTCTTCAACAATCAGAATCTTGCTCATAACTCTATAGTTCTACCCGTTGCGTTAGTCTCAAAGATCCAGAACAGAATCCAGATGCCGAGGCAAGATGATAATGAATCGCGCGCCCCGATTATTCACTATGTCGGCAGGACTCACAATATCAAGATAGCCACTGTGATCTTCGATAATGCTGTACACCATTGCCAGCCCCAATCCCGTACCTTCTCCTGGTTCTTTGGTAGTAAAAAAGGGTTCCAAAATGCGATCAATAAGTTCAGGTGGGATCCCAGTACCCTCATCGGTAACACTCACTGTTACCGAATTCTCATCTTCGTTACTTTCAAGCATAACACGGCCTTGGTCCGGACTGGCATCCCGCGCGTTAGATAAAAGATTGATAAACACCTGAATCATACGTTGGTGGTCACCCGCAATGATTGCGCTGGCAGGAATATCATTGGCAAAGAGTACCTGACGCTTATCTTTTTGCAGTGACAAAAGTTGTATGGCTTCGCTGGCACAGTCACGTAAAGATACAGGTGCAAACTCGCTTTTGCTGGCGTGTCCCGCGTGGGAAAAGCTCACCAGAGACTGCACTATGCGGCCTACCCTGTCGGTTTGGCTGAGAATCTGGTTGGCGGTTTCCAGTACATCGGGGCTTTCTGATTCATAGCGCAGGTTTTGTGCGAGGCAGGCAATCCCCGTTATAGGGTTGCCTATTTCATGGGCGACTCCGGCCGCCAATCTACCCACTGAAGCAAGCCTTTCGGAGTGAACCAACTCCTGTTCCAGCATTTGCGTTTCGGTGACATCCTCCAGCAGCATGACCTGATCATAAACACCTGCGGCAATAGTGCCTTCAATAGCTGCTTTGTGCAGGCTGACCCAGTGAGGACGACCATCCAGCTCAATTTCACGGCGATAAAAATGAGGTTCTTTGCTGCGGCTGAAGTCAATTAACAAACTGCACCAGGGTTCAGGAATATCTTCAAGATAGGAACCCGTTACCTCTTCACTGGGGGTGCGTGTCAGGCTGGCCATGGCGCGATTCCACATCAGGATTTCCATATCCCGCCCCAGCGAACAAACTGCCATGGGTAATTCCTCAAGGGTTTTACGATGATAGAGACGCAGGTTGTTTAATTCAGCTGCCATACCTGTCAGGTGATCGCGGTATTCGGCCAGGCGGTTTTCAATCAGATTGATATCCACCGTGTTGCGCGATTCGGCGGTGTGATAGGGAATGTATTTATCCATAATTTCGCTGGCAAGATGAATACCCATCAAGCTGGATAAATTGCCTTCAATCTGGTCGCGCAAGCGACGCAATGAATAGGGACGGCGTTCATTGATACTGAATTGTAATTCCCTCAATGCGTTATCCACTTCGCGTGAGGCGGTAACTTTACCCAGAGGTTTGGCGAGACGTGTTTTGAAATCAGCGGCGGAGTGAACATCCAACGCCTGTCGAACCGGATGGCTCAATTCATCGGCAGAACAAAGGTCAGCACTGTATTCCTCGTCGCTGGTTTTCCTGGTCAGGAGCGAAAAAATCAAAAAGCACAAAGTATTCAAACCAACCGAAATCAGCGTGACCTGACTCCAGTAGTTAGGGCCTACAGGAATGGCAAAATCAGTAAAAGGAAGTTGAATATAGTGGATTCCTGTCATCATCGGCAGCAGCAGCCCCAAGGCCCAGACAAAAGTACCAATAGCCAGACCGGCAATAACACCTCGACGACTTCCCTGGCTCCAGAACACTATCGCAAAAGTCCCCGGTAAAAATTGCAGGGTTTCGATAAAAGCAGTCATCGCCAGATTAGTCAGGCTGTATTGGTTGTCGAGGGTCCAGTAAAACAGATATCCCCCCAAAAAAATGGCGGCGATCAAAATACGTCTAATCCAAAGTAACTGGCTGTAGAGGTCATCTTTGGTACGCAGCTTGAGAATCGGTAATAGCAGATGGTTCATCACCATGGTTGATAGCGCCAGAGAAATAACCACCATAGCGCCGGTAGCTGCGGATAAACCACCAACAAATGCCAGCAAAGTCAGCCCTGGAGAGCCAAATGCAATGGGTACCCCAAGGGTGTAATACTGGGGTGGCAGGTTGACCGACAAGTCAGCTCCAGCCCAGAGAATAGGAAATACCGGTATAGCCATCAGCAACAGGAATAAGGGAAAAGCCCATGTCACCGTGTGTGAGTTACGCATCAGGGGGTTTTCTGCCAGTCCCAGATGAAAAATGTGCGGCATGGTCACAGCTGTCGCAACGAATACCAGCAGCAGGGTGTGTGCCGAATCATTGTGGATAGGCTGGTGCAACAGTGCCAGATTTTCGGGGTGATCCAGCAACCATCTGTCGAGCCCGTCAAGTCCGCCAAATACACCAAAAACCGACAGTAAACCTATGGCAGTCAATGCGCAGACTTTTAACAGTGACTCGAATGCCATAGCAGTAACCAAGCCTTTGTGCTGCTCACGATTGGCACCGAATGAAATGGTGAATAACGCCAGAATCACGCAATAACAGAGCGCCATTACCGCTTTGAAGGTCAACCCTGATTCGTCATTGGGTAGATGGGGGTTGGCACTGACAGTCAGTATGTGCATGGTGTCCGCAATTGCCTGTATTTGCAGCGCCATCAAGGGCAATATGCCGCCGAGCATACAAAGCGTGGTCAAAGCACCTATGGTACGACTGTGATAGCGGAATACCAGAAGGTCAGCAAGGGAATGCACCTGATGGCGTCGTGCCAGTTCCGCCAGCGGTGCAAGTACAACAGGCGCGAACAAAAATAGAGCACCGGTTCCCAGATAGTAGGCCAATGCACCATAACCATATTGGAAGGCCAGATCCACAACACCATAAAAAGCCCAGGCACTGGCAAAAATGCCCAGAGACAAAATATAGGTCACCGGATGACTGGTGATTCTGTCGGGAATAAATCCCCTTTCGGTAATGTAGGCTATGCCGAATAGCAGTAGCAAATAACCTAGTCCTATAAGTACAACCTGGCTCGGATCGAAATTCATATCAGTCAAATTCGTGGTAATTTTTGCGTTTGATCTGCATCAGAAATGCCAGCAGAATCACCAGCGCCCATGCGATAAACGGGCGATACCATGCGCCCTCGGGGTCTAGTATCCAGTTGAGCAAGGTTGGCGAAAAAATATAGGCAATGAGCAAGAGTAAAATGACCAGACGCGCGTTATTCATGATTGTTATTCTGCATTGAGTTAACGATTTTCGGGCAGTTTAGCCCAATCCAGGCTTTCTGTAATAGCCGGAAGAATGCAGAAACTATTCCATTTATGAAAAGAGTTTTTTTGGCGGACTAAACGACCTGATCCCTTATTGGAATCCGGCTCAATTGCCAATTCGATATTGCCCAATCCAACAACTGGTTTAACGCTTGATGTTTTAATTCTGCAGGTGGATTTTGCCCAAGGAAATGCAAAGCTTGCCAGATATTCTGATTGGCATTTTCAGGGTTAATTCCGGGTGCTTTATTTTGTTTGCTGAGCTTTTGTCCATTTGGCATGATCGCCAAAGGCAGATGGCCAAATTGTGGTGTATTGGCTTTGAGTAAATTAAAAAAAAATACCTGCCGCGCAGTGACATCCAACAAATCCCGCCCTCTGATGACATGTGTAATTTGCTGTTCAATATCATCAAGCACAACTGCCAGCTGATAAGCATAAAAACCATCGCGGCGTTTTAAAATTTGATCGCCAGCTGCGGTTCGCAAATCCTGTATTTGCTGCCCTTGAATCAAATCATCAAATATTTGTATTTCTGAAGATGTGTGATCAGGTAAATCATAAAGTTTCAATCTCCACGCACAGGGAAATTGCACATCTGCCTGCCGGTTGCGACAGCGTCCCTGATAAATTCCCTGCGTGAGATGCAATTCCTGTCGCGAACAATCGCAAGCGTAAATCCAATCGCGGGACCTTAAAAAATCCAGACATTTTTCATAAGCATCATGACGATGACTTTGGTAGAGCACCGGGCCATCCCAAAAAAGTTGATGAGCTTCAAGGCAGTGCAAAATTTCATCGGCAGCACCGGCTTGTTCACGAGGGGGATCCAGATCCTCCATACGCACCAGCCATTGCCCCTTATGGAAACGAGCATCGAGGAAGCTACCCAGTGCGGTAACCAGCGAACCAAAATGGAGTGGGCCTGAGGGAGAGGGCGCAAAGCGCCCTGTATAGGGTTGTTGCTGACCTGTGAAGGTCATTGCAATCAACTACCGACTTGTTTTTCTTTGATTTCTGCCAAAGTTTTGCAGTCAACACACAAAGTGGCAGTGGGACGAGCTTCCAAACGGCGTATACCAATTTCAACACCGCAAGCATCGCAATATCCATAATCATCGTTCTCAATTAACTCCAGGGTAGAGTCAATTTTTTTGATGAGTTTGCGTTCGCGATCACGGGTGCGCAATTCAAGGCTGAACTCTTCTTCCTGACTTGCGCGGTCAGCTGGATCAGGAAAGTTAGCCGCTTCATCTTTCATATGACTAACAGTGCGATCAACTTCTTCCATTAGTTCAGAGCGCCAATTCAGCAGCAAGTGTCTGAAATGAGCTTTTTGGTTGTCATTCATATAGCTTTCGCCTTTTTTCTCCTCGTAAGGAACAAAAGGACGCAAGGCCAGGGTTTCAGTAGATGGACTTTTTTTCGCCATAAATCAGCCTCGTAAGACTCGCAGTATCAATTCCCTGCGCTCGGATTTATACCAAGGCAGAATCAAGAAGGGGCAGCAAACTATCAGATAAGGGTAGCTCTGGCTAGAATTTTTTCTAATCATAATTGACTCTTATTACTCGATTGCCAATTCACCACCGCAACCGCTCCCAATATCAAAGCGGCGGCTGAAAATTCCGGCCAGCCCGGGGTTTCGTTGAGTAGCCAAATGCTGCTGAAAACGCCGATTAGAGGGGTCAGCAAGGATGACAAAGATGAAATGCTGACAGGAGTGATTTCGATAATCCTGACCCAAGCCCAATAACAAAACATAAAAGCAATCAGTACATTGTAGATAATGCCCCAGATAATCAGGCTACTGGGGAATTTCACAGGAACTCCGTCTACCACAGCCGCTCCGATAATGGTTGGCAGACTGGCGAGCAATAATAGCCATCCAGTCAGCACAACTGAATTGACGGGTAATGCCCAGCGCTTCATCAGATTGGTTCCCAATGCCCAACACCACGCGGCGGCAAGCATGAGTAATGCGCCGATTAATAACGAAGTTTGATTACCCTGATGTGACCATTGAAAAATACTGTCGATCATTAAGGTAAAAATACCACCCATGCCGAGAATCAGAGCGATCAGTGTGCGCGAATTAAACGAGTCTTTTAAAATCCAGACAGACAATAAAACTGCCCAGATTGGCATGGTATAACCCAACAAAGCAGATCGCCCCGCCGGTAATAAACTGAGGCCGTAAGTAGCCATTAAATTCCAGGCAAAAATATTGAATAAACAAATCCAGAAAACTTTTTGCCAGTGAATTTTTGCAATTGATAATTTATGCCCACCCAATTTAGCAAGTAATAAAATTCCCAGCCCACCCGTGAATAAACAAAATCCGCGAAATGTCAGCGGGGGCACTTCATTCAATATAGTTTTCATAATCGGCCAATTGATTCCCCATCCAATCGCCATACCCAATAACAACAATAAACCTTCAAGCGAAAGGCGAACATTTTTTGGCATAAAATAAACTTGTTCGAAAGAAAAACAACGGCACTCAAAAAAGAAGTGCCGCCATTTTATGAGTGATAAATAAAATTATTTGGGTGGAAATTGCATCAATGTCTGACGAATATTTTCACGCAATTTTGGTTCGGATTTAAGGCTGAAATAGAGTAGAGGAATACCTTCTGCGTTACCACGCCAGATTAATGTATTACTGGCCTGTTCAGTGATATCAATAATGATTACACCTTCCTGCTTGCCCTGCCCGAGCGTTTTGCCTGTGCCCAAACCGAAGCTGCCATTACGACCAATTGGCAAACCTATGCCAATACCGATACTGGTATTACCCCCTTTGCTAACCCTGGAAAACACTTGCAGATCCACCAAAACATCTGCGTTTTGCGTCACCAATTGATAGCCCTGGGATTGCAGTTGTTGATCCACAAGCTGCTGCAAATAAACCTTATCCGTACCGGCTATATCCACAGTGGCTGCGCGCCAGCTGTAGGTTTTGATATTGCTGAAATCTGTGCCTGATTTGAAGTCATCTGCATATTTTACCGATGCGCAGCCTGAAATCAGGATTAGTAACACAAAGGAAATGAATTTGGATAAACGAAGCATTTTGGAGCTCTCCTCAACCTGTATTAGAGGATTCTAGTCGCAAGATACCTTTTCGTATACCGGCACAAGTCGCAATCTGGTAAAAGTTTGTAGTAAAAGAATTGCGAACCCTGAACTTTTAAATCAGACTTGCGCAGCTTTTTATTTAAAAGGGTTGGGGATAAGCGTGGATTTAATTTTGATTTTCAAAGCAATTGTGATGGGTATTGTTGAAGGGCTCACCGAATTTTTGCCTATATCCAGTACCGGTCATTTGATTGTGGTTGGTGATTTGATTGGTTTTAAAAATGATGGCCATGTATTTGAAATTGCCATTCAGTTGGGCGCTATTCTCGCTGTAGTGGTTGAATACCGAAACCGGTTTACCCAAGTCGCACTTGGTATGTTTAATGACAATCAATCACAGCGTTTTATTATGAATTTGTTGATTGCTTTTTTACCTGCTGCAATTATCGGTGTGATGTTTATTTCGATCATCAAAACCTATTTGTTTAATCCACTCAGTGTTGCGACCATGTTAATACTGGGCGGCCTGGTAATTCTCTGGGCAGAGCGCCGCCAACATCAGGAACGCGTCAGCAGCGTAGACGATATGCAATGGACTGATGCACTCAAAATCGGTTTGTTTCAGGTAGTGTCCATGATCCCCGGAACCTCACGTTCAGGCGCGACAATTATTGGCGGATTGTTTATCGGATTGAATAGAAAGGTCGCCGCAGAGTTTTCTTTTTTTCTGGCAGTTCCGACAATGTTTGCCGCCACTTTTTATGACATCTACAAACACCGCGAATTTTTAGATGGAAGCGATGCGCCGGTATTTGCCGCCGGTTTTATCACCGCATTTTTCAGTGCCTGGCTCGCCATCAGAACTTTGGTGCGTTTTGTTGCCAATCATACCTATGAAATATTTGCCTGGTATCGCATTGCATTCGGTTTGATTATTTTGATTACGGCTTATTTTGGAATTGTGAAGTGGGGTGTTTGAGATTTTATTTTTAATTCGGTTTTTATTTAAGAACGACAAATATTTTCTTGAACACATGAAAAAAACAGCATCTTCCATATATGTCAGGTATCTGTCATTTAATAGTTGTCAGTGAATTAGATTAGATAATTAGACGTGTTACGTGCACAGGTATATTTGTAAAGCTATACTACATATCTGTCACAAAGCAGTGTACAAAATATAGGTCACAAACGCATATCATGGCAGTTGCATACGCACAGATTAACCCGGCTAATCTTCGCTGGGCTCGTGAACGAGCTCAGTTGAGTGAAGCTTTGCTCGCGAAAAAACTCGGTGTAGATGAAGACAAGCTGGTCGCCTGGGAGCTAGGCGAAAAGAAAGTAACCTTCAAACAAGCACAGGACTTTGCCAAGCAGACGCTGATCCCGTTTGGTTATTTGTTTTTAAATATTGAACCTGTAGAAACACTACCCATTCCCGATTTGCGCACTATAGAGAATGAACCCAACCCGCTGCCAAGTGCAGAGCTGATCAAAATGGTTCATACCATTATTGAACGGCAAGATTGGTATAAAGACTATTTGCGCCATGATCAAGGATTGGAACGCAACCCCTACCTGGGCCGCTTTACTGTCGCACAATCTGCTCATGAAATAGTGGCTGACATGCGGAATGTGCTGCGTATTCCCGCGTACCCCGAACGAGGTGATTGGGAAGACTACTATCGCGATTTAATCAAACGAATAGAAGACGTTGGTGTTTTGGTTATGCGCCAAGCTGATCTTGGTCACTACACCAAACCACTCAGCGTGAAAGAATTTCGTGGCTTCGCTCTTTATGATCCTTTGGCTCCTATCATCTTCATCAACCAAGCAGATGCACCCAGTGCCAGATTGTTCACGTTGATTCATGAGTTAGCTCATATCTGGATAGGCCAAAGCGGTGTGTCCGATGCCAAGCCTAATGCGAGCAGAGCAGAAGAAGTGCTCTGCAATGCGGTTGCTGCTGAATTGTTAGTCCCTGCAGAAGAGTTCTTAGGGTTATGGCAACCACTTCCTGATTGGCAAGCTAACTTACCAATATTGGAAACCCATTTTCGTGTAAGCAAATGGGTAATCGCCCGCCGGGCATTAACTCTCCGAAAAATTACGCAACAACAATATCAACACTATATTGACCAAGTTCAACGTGAACATAGAGAGCGCGAACGTAGTGATAGTGGCCCGACTTATTATCGTACTCGTAAGGGTCAATTGAGTGAGAGATTTGCTAAAGCCTTGGTCTCTGAAACATTAAGTGGCCGAGTTTTATTACGAGACGCAGGCAAATTATTGGCTATAGCACCCGGTAAAATCAGCACCTTCGCTAAGGAGTTAGGCATTTAATGTATTTAATGGATGCGAATACTTACATTTCAGCAAAAAATCAGTATTACGGAATGGATTTTTGTCCTGCCTATTGGGATTGGTTAGATCAACAATTTACTCAAGGCCAAGTCGCCAGTATTCAGCTTGTTTATGATGAACTTGTTAACAAAAAAGATGAGTTAAGCCTTTGGGTCGCCAATCACAAAAATCATTTTTTAGATGTTACTGATGCTGATACACAAAATAAATTTGGCGAAATCGCTGCATATATTTACGAATTGCCTAATAAAAGCCAAACAAATATTGCCAGTTTTTTAGCAGGTGCAGATCCTTGGCTGATAGCAAAAGCTGCTACGACAGGTGCAATAGTCGTAACTCAAGAAATGCCCGTTCCTGTAGAAAGCAAAAAAATAAAAATCCCAAATATTTGCAATGATTTTGGTGTGTTATACATCAATAGCTTTGAGTTGTTGAGGGATTTACAAGCCAAGTTCGTTTTAACAGTTTAAGCGGTAGCTTGCTCATTCCATTTTGCATAAAAACATCAAAATTACCGAGTTAATTATTTGGTTTTAAATGAACATTCTGTAGAGATTTTTGATTTGTAGTAACTCTTAAAAAATAACCCGCATGATTTCTCACGCGGGTTATTTTTTATTCAAGTGAATAGAAAAATTATGGCGTAATTTTTCCAACACCGGCATTGGCTTTAACTTGCGTGCGGACATCGGCAGCGTTAGTTAAAGGGGTGTAGCTGTAATGATCTGATGGCGACCAGGTGACAGGGCCGAGGAAGGGTTTTGAATCGCCCTCTTCGGTGTTTTTCGCATTAATCACACTGGCTGCAGCCGCGTTGAGATCAACACCTGCACCGTTTAACCATGAACCCACGTCGGTAAAATATTGTCCCCATCCATCGAAGTTGGCAGAAACCAGATCGGTTGCAACAGCGCCCTGAATATCAAATGCATTACGCTCCGAGAACACTTTGCTGTTGAATCCCAAGCCAATTACATAGGTTGAAAAATAAGGGCGATCTTCCGTTGTGCGCTTGGTGTTTTCGTACAGATTGTTGAGGATATGCAGTTGGCCATTACGAACACGCGGGCTGCGTTGGCCAATATATTGGAACCAGTTGCGATAAAGAGTGATGCGATAATCGCCGTCGATAACATCGGAAGATCCGATCAACATGGTTTTGTCGTGATTACTGAACTTGTTGTAAGAAACAGTGATGTAATCCGAACCTTTTTTGATATCCAATAAACCATCGTACATTTTATAAAACGCTTTGTTGCTATTCACACCGTTAAAATCGGCACCATCGGTAAATTCGCAATGGTCGATCCAGGCGCGTTGTACATTTTGTAAAGTGATAGCATCAGGCTCAGCATTTGATGCACAGTAATCTTTATCGGTGTAGGTACATTTTGAAAAGTTTTCATACGACCAGGACGTATCTTTGCCTGCAACAAAACGTACATTTTGCACAATAATATTGTTGTAACCGCTAATGTTAATCCACACAGCATTAAGCGTTGGGATTACACCATTTTCAACAACGCCAATCAGTGATGTATTCGCACGGGAAATACGTTGTTGTGTGTAACCGGTGCCATCCGAATTGGTGGCGCCATCAATGTAACCTTTTACATAAATTGTCCATGGAATATTTTTATTGGAGCCGCTGCTCGCTGTTGAAATACAGGATTGCAGAGTGGCGAGTGAAGTTGCCGTACAGGATTGTCCACCTGCGCCGCCGGTTGGCAAACCATCAGTGTGCAATCTGCCCCAGCCTACCAATCCATCACCAACCGGTGTTGGTGGTACTGATGTCGAAGAACTGCTTGATGAGCTGCTCGAAACCGAGCTTGAACTTCTGCTGGAAGAATTGATCGATGAACTGGTTGTCGAACGACTTGAACTTGATGACGACCGACTTGTACTGAGTGAGCTGCTGGATAAAGAGCTTCTGCTGGAGCTGGAAGATCGACTGGATGAAATCGAACTGGTTGTCGATTTTGCAATAGAACATTCATTTGTTCCGCCGGACACTTTGGTGCCTGTGCCAAAAGTCACTTCACCACAAATAAAACTGCCACTCAATTCCTTGAACGTAAATTTGTCTGCGCGCCCATAAGCTACAGTGGTTGGGCTACTCAAGCTGCAGGTTTTGCCTTCATTACAAATCGTTGTATAACCCGAAGGACGATTGGCCGCTGATGCGGTGGTGGCAAGCATCAGAGATGCAATACCCAATAAAAAAGTGGAATTACGCATGTGTGTGTACCTGTTGATTTAAAGGAAATTGTCATTATTTTGTGTGGATGTGCCGATTGGAAAAGGAAAAGCACAAAGCCTTTTTCAACAGATATCTTATGTGAATCAGGAAATAACAGTGGAGAGTCCGAAATTATTTTTTCAATTCTGTTGGATACTCCCTGTTGCGATGCAAATCGAATCACAGATTGTCGAAAGTTTGTGAGCCAGATTTCTCGTCATACCCGTCTGCGCGGGAATGACGAGAAATCTGATTGGTGTAAAGACCTCAATTAACAACTATAAAACTGCTGTAAATTCCTGCTGTATCAAACACGGCAATTTCTACAGATGTATCGCTATTGTAAGCGGGCAGTGTGTAGCTGGTCGTGGTGTTGCCGGTGATTCTGTAAGTTGTATAGGATGAGTTGCCGCTTGTGCGAACCCTGATTTCGTAACCGCCAATTTCATGGAGTTCAAGATAAGCGCCATTCTCTCTCTGTGTTGGGTGTGACCATTGGATTGTTACAGATTTGGTTGCAGCAACACTTGAGCTGCTTGCACTGGAACTGCGGCTGGAAGAGACGCTGGATGAAGAGCGGCTCGAAGAAGAGATGCTGGAACTAACAGACGAGCTTCGAGAGCTTGAGCTTATACTCGAGCTGACGCTGGATGAAGAACTTGATGAAACACTGGAAGACATTCTTGACGAAGAAAGGCTTGAGCTAATAGAAGATGAACTTCTTGAACTTGAACTCATACTTGATGAGACGCTTGAAGAACGACTTGAGCTGATAGACGACAGGCTACTTCTTGAAGAGGAACTTGAAGAGGAACTTGAAATACGGGAAGACGATTTACTGGATGAAGTTTTGCTGGAAGAAGACCGGGTTCCTGAATTGTATTTGGGAATCGAGCACTCATTTTTGCCACCGGGTACACGTGTGCCTGTACCAAAAGTACTTTCCCTGCAAATAAAACCACCGCTCAATTCTTTGTAAGTAAATCTATCGGCACGCCCAAACGCCACAGTTGTCGGTTTGCTTAGGTAACAAAATCTGCCTTCATTGCAAATAGTTGCATAACCTGTCGGGCGATTGGCTGCTGATACTGCACTGGCCAGCATCAGGGAAACTATACCGAATAAAAATGTGAAGTTGCGCACGTGTTTTATCTCAGGAAGGAAATTGCGTACATCGAGCTGCAGATTTTTTGTGCAACCCAGTCAATCAATCCTTTCTGAAGGAATCTTAAGTCAAATTAAAAACAGCGGGGATTTTCAGCGGGTAATTTTTCAAATCTGTTGGTTAATACCTGTCGATATGTAAATCCAATCACATTTTGCAAAACGTTTTAAATGGAGGAAATTAAAAAGCGTCAGTGAGTGTATTTTTTTCGTTCGCTGCCAACAAAATATTGCGATGGCAATTCAGCAAGCTGGATGTATGTAACCATACTTTATCCGGGTAATAAGAAAAAACAAATTGCTCACCTTTGATTGTATCGATGACTTTTCTGGCTATGCCATTATTGATGGCGGGACATCCCCAACTGCGGCCCAAATGCCCGAATTTTTTTGCGTGTTTGACATTCACATAAGGTGCACCATGGAAAACAATTGCTCTTTCCATGGATTTGTCATTAAACCCTTTGTCCAACCCTTCCATGCGTAACGAATAGCCATTGCTGCCGTTGTAGGTGTCTTTTGTTTGAAACAATCCGAGGCTGGATTGCAGACTGCCAGTGCGATTTGAAAACCGTGTCGCATAATTTTTTCCCGAGTTTTTTCCGTGTGCAACCAACTCATTAAAAATTAATTTGCCTGTCGTCAGGTCAAACACCCAGAGGCGAGGCTGGGTTGAAGCCAGCGAGTAATCAATAATGGTGAGTTTATTCCCCGGAATGATGTCATTTTGTTTTGTTGCACAATCAATAGCATTGATAGCCAGTCCAAGTACTTTCGGATTCAGATTGGGCGCTGATTTCATCATGGCAAGTTGCGCGGCCGGCGTAACATTGGTGTCGGGTCTGTTAAAAAATACGTCAGCAAAAGTTTGTCCGGCAAATAGCAGCGAGTACAAAACAGCGAGCTTAACAAATAAGCTGTTGGTCAACATGGGGGATATCCGGGGCGGGGAAAGCCGCTATCAAGTTAATGCTATAGCGGCCTTGCCTGATGAATCGACTTGCTGTCTCCAGTCCGAAGACTAGCACTCCATTTCGGTATGAGCAAATTGCGGATTTCATCCTGAAATCAGTTTGTGATCTTAGGCTAAAATGACCCGCAAATTTAGTGCAAGGGGCAATGGATGTTGTGGTGTATACGAGCGTGGGTTATGTGTTGTTGCCTGGTGATTGGCTGCCCGGCAATTGCAAAACCCAAACTCAATTTTGATCAGCTGATGTCGCAATCACTTGAATCCAGAATCAGCGCCATCCAGTCACTCGAAAACCCGGAGCTTAAACCGCGTTATTTTTCGGCGGCATTGGTTCAGTTTTACCAACAGCGGCGCTATCAGCCAGTCTGGACTGAAAAATCCCTGCGCCAATTAATTCATAATATCGACGCATTAAAATCAGATGGACTGAATCCCCAGGATTATTTGTTATCGCAATTGAAGATTGCGTTACCGATTGTGGCGATGCGAAATAATGATGCCGTGGCTCTGCGGGTAGATGATGAGCTCCGCGCAACCGGTGTTTACCTCATTGCATTGTTTCATTTGTATTTTGGCAAAGTTGATGCTGACGGCGTTCGTGCGCAGTGGCAAATAGATTTGTCACAATTAACCGCGATGCTGGGATCTGAATTATTAACGGCGGCAGAAACAGCGCAGGTAGATAATATTTTTCAACAGGCTCGCCCTGATCATTCGTTTTATCAAGCACTGGTAGAAAACCTGAAATATTATCAAAGCCTGGCAGATGCGGGCGGCTGGCCCACCCTGGCAGATGGGCCGACTTTGAAACCTTGTGTGGTTGATCCGCAGATTGCAGTCTTGCGTCGGCGGTTGCGCATTACGGGTGAATATACCGATCCTCTTTCATCGGAAAACCCAAACAGCGATCCGGTTGCGGATTGCCTTGCTGTGTACCCGGCAAGCTCTTCGTCATCGAGCTCTTCTTCGACGAATTCCAGCCTGGCTGCCGTCGATGAAACAACAGCCGATGAAACCACAAGTTCGACAGTTTCTGTGTCCTGGTCCAGTAGCGAGGCCTCATCTTCCAGCGCATCATCTTCATTGAATGCGGATGAATTATTTGATGTGCGTTTGGTTGAAGCGGTAAAACAATTTCAGCGTGACCAATATCTGGAAGTGGATGCTGCAGTGGGTTTGTCCACGCGCTCAGCCTTGAATATTTCTGTGCAATCCCGCATTGACCAGATTCGCGTTAACCTTGATCGTGCGCGCAGTTTATTGCGAAAAATTCCGGCGGACCTGGTGTTGGTTGATGTGGCGGGATTCAAGTTAACTTATTTTCGTTCGTCAAAACCCGTTTGGGAATCACGCGTGCAAGTGGGAATGGCTTATCGCACCACACCCATTTTCCGCTCGGATATTCACTACCTGACATTAAATCCAGGCTGGACAGTACCGCCAACCATTTTGAAAAAAGATGTGCTGCCAAAAGTGCGTGAAGATATTAATTATCTTCGCAAAAATAATATTCGTGTTTTTAATCAGGAAGGAAAAGAAGTGGACGCTGCCAGTATCGACTGGTCTGCTCCCGGATCTATAACTTTGCGACAGGATGCCGGTGCAGATGCAGCATTAGGTAAGGCTGTTATCCGGTTTCCCAATCCCTATTCTGTTTATTTGCACGACACACCACACCAACGTTTATTCAAAAGAAGTCAGCGTGCTTTTAGTTCGGGCTGTATTCGTGTCGAAAATATTATGGAATTGGTTGAGCTGCTGCTTCAGGAAAAAAACCAAATGGACAAGGTCAGTGTCGAAACCATTTTGAAAACCGGAAAGACACACAATCTCGGTCTGAAAGAAAAAGTTCCGGTTATGTTGGCCTACTGGACAGTTGAGCTGAAGGACAATACCCGACTGGTGTTCAAACCGGATATTTATTTGCGGGATTTGCCTGCGCTTCTGGCGCTTAACCATTAATTCAATAATCACTTTCGTTATTGCCTATCTTTTGTTTGATAAGGCATCTCACAAATGTCACCATAATTAAGTGACAAGGCAAACTGTTACCTCTCTGGATTCATCTGCACAATTCGCACAGCTGCTGGTGAAGATTAATAACTTTCCAAAAACAGGATTATTCCGTGGCGAACCAAGAAGAACTCATATCGCAATTGCGTATTCAGCGTGATCAGGAACCCGAATCCCAAACCCGTTGGTGGGTATTGGTGTTGTTGGCAATTATGGCCATTCTCGTTATTGGATATACATTTTTTCACGAACCTGATCCGGTAGAAGTCCGAATTGAGATGGCCAGTGTTGCTGTAGTGGATTCTGCAGATGCCCGCGTACTGGATGCAACCGGTTATGTAGTCGCCCGTCGTATGGCAACCGTATCGTCCAAAGTGACGGGCAAGGTTGCAGAAATTTTTATTGAAGAAGGAATGTTTGTCGAAAAAGATCAAATAGTGGCGCGCCTGGATGATGTCAACACAGTGAAATCACTGGAACTTTATCGTGCGCAAATGCAGGCATCCAAAACCATGGTTGCTGAAACCCAGGCGCGTTTGACGGAAGCCAAATTAAATCTGGATCGCAACACTGAATTGGCGAGACAGCAATTGGTCAGTGCTGCCACTTTGGATAAAGCCCGTGCTGATTTTGAATCCCTGACTGCACAGCTGGCAGCGCGCAAAGCGGATGTCAATGTGTCAGAAAAACGTTTGGCACTGGAACAACAATATCTGGATGATATGCAATTGCGGGCACCCTTTGCCGGTGTGGTAATCAGTAAAGATTCACAGCCCGGTGAAATGATTTCTCCAATGTCGGCTGGTGGTGGATTTACCCGAACAGGAATTTGTACTTTGGTTGATATGGCGTCGCTGGAAATTGAAGTGGATGTGAATGAATCCTACATTCAGCGTGTGCGCGAAGATCAATTTGTACAAGCTGTTCTGGAAGCGTATCCGGATTGGAAAATTCCTGCGAAAGTGATTGCCATTATTCCGGCAGCCGATCGACAAAAAGCCACAGTAAAAGTCCGCATTGCATTTCAAATTTCAGACCCGCGAATTTTACCGGAAATGGGCGTAAAAGTTGCCTTTATGAATGCGGTACCTGAAACAGAAGAAAAAGCAAAACAACCATTGGGCATTCGTATTCCTACCACTGCAGTGTTATCCGAAGGTGAAGAAAAATATGTTTTTGTTGTAAAAGACAAACGCGCAGAAAAGCGTAAAGTCATTTTGTCGGCCAGTTATGGTAACGATGTGTATATTTCATCGGGCATTACTGCCGGCGAAGATTTTGTAGTAGAAATTCCCGATAATTTGAAAAATGGTATTCGAGTGACTTATTAAAAAACACCCTCTCCCTAACCCTCTCCCATCAAGGGAGAGGGAATAGATTGAGTTTCTATATAAAATTTTTGTAATTTGAAAGTCTGTGAATTAACAAAGATATTGAATAGAACTCAGTGCCCTCTCCCCTTGTGGGACGACTGCAGGAAGCAGGAGATAGAGTAAAGCAGGAGCACTTACCGAGAGGGGCAGGGAAGAGGGGGGTTTACATTATTACCCCCACAGGAGCAAAAAAATGAACGCCCCGGAATCTACAGTTGCAGGTTCAACCCTGGTTGAGTTGAAAGCTATTTCGAAACACTATCCGAAAGGAAAAGAAAAAGTAAATGTATTGAATGGTTTGAACCTGACAATCAATCGCGGCGATTTTTTAGCATTGATGGGGCCATCCGGGTCAGGCAAAACGACGCTGTTAAATTTGTTGGGCGGATTGGACAAACCCAGTTCAGGTGAATTGACTATAGGTTCGGCGCGTCTGGATCAAATGTCCAATGCACAATTAACGCGTTGGCGTGCTCAACATGTTGGATTTATTTTTCAATTTTATAATTTAATGCCGGTATTAACGGCAGAAAAAAATGTGGAATTACCCTTGCTTTTAACCAATCTCAACAGCGCACAGCGGAAACAACATGTGGCTGCTGCATTGGCGCTGGTGGGATTATCTGATCGTGCAACTCATTATCCGAATGAATTATCCGGTGGTCAGGAACAGCGCGTCGCGATTGCACGCGCATTGGTGAGTGATCCGGAAATTTTATTGTGCGACGAGCCAACCGGTGATCTGGATCGTACAACAGCAGATGAAATTTTAACGTTATTGCAAACCCTGAATCAGCAACAAGGCAAAACCATTGTGATGGTTACGCATGACCCGCGTGCAGCTGATCATGCCAAAACGATTTTAAACATGGATAAAGGCAGGCTGGTGTAATCATGTATTACCTCTACTTTATTATGAAAAATCTCGGACGAAAAAAAGTCCGTACGATTTTGACATGCTTGTCGATTGTGGTTGCGTTTTTATTATTTGGGTTGCTGCGTACTTTAGGCAGTGCATTTGATCAGGGTGCCGAGCTTGCGGGTGAGGATCGATTGGTCACCATTAATAAAATTACCTTGATTCAACCCTTACCTTACAACTATCTCGCAAAAGTAAAAAATCTGGATGGCGTCGCCATCGCAACCCAGGCCAATTGGTTTGGCGGTTATTACCAGGAACAAAAAAATCAGTTTCCGCAATTTGCAATTGAAGCAGATGATTATTTTTCGATTTACGAAGATATGGTGAGCCTGCCTGAAGAACAAATGAAAGCCTGGAAAGCCAATCGTATTGGTGTGGTGATAGGCAAAGCACTGGTGGATAAATACAAATGGAAAATTGGTGACAGGGTTCCTTTGATTGGTATGTTTCCACAACAAGGCGGCAGCACTACCTGGGAATTTGAAATCAGCGGAATTTATGATGTCAAAACCAAAGGTGCTGATACCAGTACCATGTTGATGCACTATTCCTATTTTGATGAGGCGCGGCTTTATGGTAAGGGCACGCTGGGTTGGATGATTGTGAAAGTAAAAGATAAAAATCAATCTGAACTGGTGGCCAAACAGGTTGATGCTCTCTTTGCTAATTCGGCGGCTGAAACCAAAACCAGTAGCGAAAAAGATTTTACAAAATCGTTTGCCAAACAATTTGCCGATATAGGTTTTATTACATCGATAATTTTGGGGGCAGTATTTTTTACTATGCTGTTAGTTGCCGGCAATACCATGGCGCAAAGTTTTCGCGAACGCATTCCGGAATTGGCCGTGTTAAAAACTCTGGGATTTTCTGATACCAATGTGATGTGGTTGGTGCTGGGTGAAGCGGTATTTTTGTCGGTTGTGGGTGGCGTAATCGGTTTATTATTTGCGCAGGTTATTGTTGCCGGTGCTGCAGAAGCGCTCGCGGCAACTTTGCCCGGTTTGGTGATGAGTTCGCAGGTTTTATTACAGGGATTATTGTTGATTGTGATTTTTGGAATTTTTACCGGTGCAATTCCTGCTATTCAAGGTTTGCGTTTACAAATTGTAGCGGCGTTGCGCAGGAGATAAATCATGTCACACAGTTTATTGCAAATCCCCATTATCAGCTGGATGAATATTCGTAATATCCCACAGCGTTTGGGTACATCGTCTGTCGCTATTTTTGGTGTCGCTTGTGTGGTGGGTGTTTTTATCGGCGTACTGTCGATGGCCACAGGTTTTCAGCGCACCATGTTAAAAGGCGGCGCTGAAGATATCGCGATTATTATGCGATCCGGTGCAACTTCGGAAATGGCGAGTGGTTTGGGTTACGCACAGGCTCAGGAAATTTCACACTTACCCGGTATTGTTCGCAATGGTGAAGAACCCATCAGTTCACCGGAATTATATGTAGTGGTAGACGTTACCAAACGCAGCACCAATTCATCAGCTAACGTACCTTTGCGTGGTGTTCTTTCGACTGCTTTCAGCATCAGAAAAAATTTAAAAATTGTGGAAGGCCGACAATTTACTCCGGGCACTAATGAATTGGTTGTTGGTCGTGCTGTGCAGCGTCAATTTGCACAATTAAATGTCGGCGACAAAATTAAATTCGGTTCAACCGAGTGGACAGTTGTGGGCGCATTCGAAGCTGAAGGTGGATTGGCTGAATCGGAATTGTGGTGTGATGCCAAAGTTTTGCAAGAAGTGTATCGCCGTGGAAATTCTTTCCAAACTGTTCGGGTAAAACTGGATGGTGCTGATGGACTGCAAAAATTAAAAGAAGGCTTGGCTTCCAATCCTACATTTAATTTTTCTGCACAGCTGGAATCGGAATATTTGGCGGAGCAGTCAAAACCGCTGACTATTTTTATTAAAACCATTGGCTGGCCAGTGGCAATCCTGATGGCAATAGGTGCAGTTTTCGGCGCAATCAACACCATGTATACATCGGTTTCAACCCGCACACGTGAAATTGCCACCTTGCGTGCAATTGGTTTTGGATCTTTACCTGTTGCAATTTCAACTTTAGTGGAATCTATTTTGTTGTCGCTTGTCGGCGGTTTGATTGGTGCAGTAGTGGTGTATTTACTCTTTAATGGTTATACCGTATCAACTTTAAATTTTTCCAGCTTCAGTCAGGTCGTTTTCGATTTTGCAGTTACCAAAGAACTCATCATTCAAGGCATTTGGTTTGCGGTAATCATTGGTTTCATCGGCGGATTTTTCCCCGCCATTCGCGCAGCCAATTTGCCGATAGCGACGGCTTTGCGTGAGGTGTAATAGTGTTGAACAAAATAATCCTGATGATTGAACATATTGGTTAATTTTGAATCCAATAGTTCCCGTTTATTGGATTGGCTGGAGTAAAAAATGCGATTTTTTGTTGGATTTTCGTTGTTATTTCTTTCGCTGTTGTCTTTTGCAGACGAGACCTTTTTGAAAGACAAAGACTACGTAGTACTGGAAAATCAGGTTAGACCTTTTGATCCGTCTAAAATTGAAGTGTTGGAAGTATTTTCCTATCACTGCCCACATTGTCTTCATTTTGAGCCACTGCTTGAATCCTGGGTGAAGAAGCAATCTCCTGATGTTGCTTTTGTACAGATGCATGCGGCATGGGCTCCTTTTATGGAGCCATTACAACGAGGATTTTATACAGCAGTTACATTGAAATTACAGCCGAAAATCCAGATGGCAGTGTTTAAGGAATTTCAGGAAAAACGCAATATGCTTGATACAGCGAAAGCTTGGGCCGAGCTTATGGAACCTTATGGTGTATCCAAAGAAACAGTGATTGCCACTTATGACTCTTTAGCTGTTTCCAGCCGAATAAAAATAGCGGATTCGAAAATTCGTAGCTATAAGATTTCAGGAACTCCAGCCTTGATTGTTGACGGCAAGTACAGAATCGACTCACCCGCCAGCAAAGACGCTCATCAAAAAATGCTCGCTATCGCCGATTTTTTAATTAAAAAAATCAGGTCAGAACGTTCAAAAAAATAGTTGGCGGGATACTCAAATTGAAGAGTGTAAAAATATTGTTTTGATTGAATATGCTACAGGGAAGTTTCACAAAGCCCTCAGTAACGAAATGACACCAAGTATCCCGAAGCAGATTAATCACGCCGCTTTTCTCCCAACAGAATAATAAGTTAATCCTTTCTTTTGCATTCGTTTGGGGTCATACAAATTGCGGCCATCAAAAATAACCGGATAGGTTAGTCTGGATTTGATCAAGTCGAAATCCGGCGCTCTGAAGGCTTGCCATTCGGTCAGTATTACCAATGCATCTGCACCTTTTAATGCTGCCTCTTTGGTGCCGCAGAGCAATAAATCCTCTCTGTCGGAGTAAAGTCTTTGCGTTTCATTCATGGCTTCCGGATCAAATGCTTGAATTTTTGCACCTGCTTGCCACAAGAGTTCCATTAATACACGTGAAGGAGCTTCGCGCATATCGTCGGTGTTGGGTTTAAAACTCAGTCCCCAAAGGGCAAACGTTTTTCCTTTTAGATCCTTATTGAAATGCTGCGATATTTTTTTAAATATTGTTAGCTTTTGCTCGTTATTGCGTGCTTCAACCGCTTTTAATAATTTGGCATCGAATTGAATTTGTTCGGCAGTTTTAATCAGAGCTTGAACATCTTTTGGAAAACAAGAGCCACCATAACCAATTCCCGGATAAATAAAGTGATAACCAATACGCGGATCACTCCCTATGCCCTGGCGCACCGCCTCAATATCGGCGCCTAATATTTCTGCAAGATTGGCAATTTCATTCATAAAACTGATTTTGGTTGCCAGAATGCAATTGGCTGCATATTTGGTGAGTTCGGCACTACGCATATCCATCACGATAATTTTTTCGTGATTGCGATTAAATGGCGCATATAATTCGCGCATGATTTCTTCGGCATCACTATCGTTTGTGCCAATAATAATTCGATCAGGCTTCATGCAATCAGCAACGGCAGAACCACCTTTAAGAAATTCCGGGTTGGATATCACATCCACTTTGAGGTGTGACTTGTTGGCTTCCTGCAGAATTTTTTCTATGCTCTGTTTAACTTTATCGCCAGTGCCGACAGGCACAGTAGATTTATTGACAACGATTTTGTTTGTATCCATGTGTTGTGCGATGGATTTTGCAACCGATAATACGTACTGCAAATCAGCCGAGCCATCTTCATCCGGGGGCGTGCCTACAGCAATAAACTGAATGTCGCCATGTGCAACACCAATCTTTGCATCAGTTGAAAAATTAAGACGATTAGCTGCAAAATTTTGTTTAACCAATGCATCGAGGTTAGGTTCGTAGATCGGAACAATCCCTTGTTTTAACAGTTCAACTTTTTGCTCATCTATATCAATACAGATGACATCATGCCCAACCTCTGCCAATACTGCTGCTTGCACCAATCCAACATAACCTATACCAAAAACGGTTACCTTCATGCGTCACCCTGTGTGAGATTATTTGCAGAACCAGAATAACAGACTAATAAATCTTCTTTACAGATTTGTGACTTGCAATTTCTCATGCCAATAAAAAAGGGAAGCATCAAGCTTCCCTTTTGTGACCCTGGAAATTTTTAGTTTGCGGCAAGTTCATCCAAACCAATCACACCCAAAGGTGTTGTCAGATTGGTGCCATCACGTGCAATCGCGATGTAAATTTTTCCATTGCTTAAACTCAATGTTGCTTTGATCGCTTCAGTTTTGGTACCGGTCGGCGTGATGATGACATCATAATTTCCCGCCGCCAGTGAGACATAACCGGTATCAGCTTTGAATGGAACATTGGCAAAGTTGGGCGTTGCATTTGCAATTGAAGCGCCTGCAGCAACCACGTAAATATCGACATTCGCTGCCAGAGTTGATGCATGAATTAAACGAATTCTGGCTTCAGTTGCCACTTTGCGTAGATTGTCAGTCACCAGTAAAGGTTCGATGGCCGATAATTGATTGACTGCCAGCAAGCTGTAACTACTGCCGTTGATTAATGGAACATCGGCGTTGATCACTGCTGGTGTCAAAGTTCCAGTGGGAACGACTTTAAAATTGTAAGTGGCGGCGGGCAAATTTAAATAATCGGTTGCATCAGGAAATGCAAGATTACTCACGGCGGGTGTGGTGCTATTGTTCGCTAATATATCGACCGCAGGTGCATTTGCCGATGCGTGAACAACACGTAATTTTGCACCGGCGGATTTGTCGTGAACCAGCGCGACTGCATCGCCATCCAACACCGCAAGACTAATAGGCGATGTGCCTGTGTGCACATTGGGTACTGCTCCAATCAATAAATCTTTTCCTGCAGCAAGTGCAACACTGCCTGAATCAAACACTACTGTATTGTTGGCAAGAGCAACACGAATTTGGTAATTTCCTGCAGCAATTTCGACAGGCCCAAGCGTTTCTTTAAATGAAAATGTTCCCAATGGCGTAACACCCATCAGATCGACATCTGGCGCAGTAACAAATACTTTTACTGCAGGTGCGGCCGCCGCGAGATGTGCAACGCGTACACGAACTTTGCTATTGTCAGTTAAATTTCCTGTATCGCTGATAATTAATGGCTCAATGTTAGCGACACTATTCACAGCAATCACGTCGTAATCCGTGTTGCCCGCCAGTGAAAGATTAACCGGACCAATCACAGTTGCGTTACCAGCGGGGATCACACCTTCCACCGCCACTTTATAAGTTCCTTCATCCAGAGCTATTTGCCCTGTGGAGTTTTGATAATCCAGATTGGACACGGCGACTGCATCGTTTACCCAAAGATTCACTTTGGGGGCGTCCGGTGAGGCGTGGAAGACACGCACCATTGTTTTATCCAGCGGTACTACTGTGAAAGAAACAGTGGCGGTGCGCTTTTTGTTGGCGTCACTGGTTGCTGTCACAGAGTAAGCTCCCGGTGTGTTGGGTGCGGTATAGAGTCCATCCGCTGTTATTGTGCCGCCATTTGCCTGGTCAACCTTCCAGCTGACAGATGTATTGGATGTGCCCGTAACTGTTGCAGTAAATGTCAGTGTTTGAGTTGCTTTTACTGTGGTTGCGGATGCACTTGCCGTGATGGAGGTATTGTCTTTCGAGTCACTGCCACAGGCAGCTAGCAGAAAACTTAAAAGTCCAGCCATTAAAAATTGAAAAAGTTTCATAACACAATCCTCTTTGAGTTTGGATTATCGTTGTTAACAGCACAGGGGTTTAATCAAACATGCGCTTGGCTTACGGGCAGTTTTTGTCGAAGGATCAATTTTTTTGAATTGAATAGTGATATATGCAAGGAAAATCCTGTTTTTTAGAAAAAAAATTTATGAATTGATCGCTTGTCAAAAAGCTTACGTATCAGAGGCGTTACAAGACAATCCACAGAGCGCATAATGAGACTCAATATGGCAACAAGTCAGGTAGCACCCATGCATGGATCGGAAACATCCACGCCGAACCGCAATTGGGCGGAATTATTAAAACGGGTTGCCGAGCATGATGATCGCGCGGCGTTTCGTGAAATTTATCAATACTTTGCGCCACGAATAAAAGCCTATGCGATCAACCAGCGTTTTGGTCAGCAAGCGGATGTATTGGTACAGGAAGTCATGACCAGCGTGTGGCGAAATGCAGATAAATACAATGAAGATATAGCCAATATCTCCACCTGGATTTTTACCATAGCGCGAAACCAGCGTATTGATATGTTGCGGCGAATGAACCGCACCAGTGCTGAAGTGGTAATTGAAACGGAGGAACTCTGGCAGATTCCTACTGAAGACACTACGGTACTATCGATTCAACAAATGTCCACGGAAAGCTTTGTAAAAAAATCGATGGATACTTTGCCTGAAGAACAAATGATTGCTTTGCGAAAAGTCTATTACGAAGGCAAAACCCACGAAGAAGTTGCAGAAGAGTTGAATATTCCCCTTGGCACAGTAAAAGGCAGAATTCGTTTATCGCTGCAGAAATTGCGCATGATGTTTGAGGCAAAAGATTTATGAGTCACTATCATCCTGATGAATTAATGTTGATGAATTATGCAGCCGGAAATTTATCGTCTGCGGAAGCGTTGATTGTCTCTGTGCATCTTGCTTCATGTCATCAATGCCAAACCTATGTGCGCCAAACCAATTTGCTGGGTGGCGTTTTGTTTGAAAACATAACCCCTGCAACCCCGGATAATCGTGATGTAATAGATGCATTTATTGCCTCATTGCCGGAAAGAAAAGGAGTGGCGGCCGAGAGTAGCTCGTCAGTGACAAACGGGTTTAATAATCCACTCGACAAATACCTGCCTGCTGACCTGCATAACCTTGCATGGAAAAAACAAACCAAAACCATCAGCAAGTTTGATTTGAGTGGTTTGCTGGGTGAAAAAAATGCAGATGTAGTGTTGCAAAAAATATCAGCAGGCGCCCAGGTGCCGAAACACACTCACAAGGGTACTGAGTACACTCTGATTCTGCGCGGTGGTTTTTCTGATGAACTGGGTGTTTATCACCGCGGTGATTTCATCAGCCGTGACGCCAGCCACAAACACAGTCCGACAGCATTACAAAATGAAGATTGTATTTGTATTGCGGTATTAAATGCGCCTATTCGCTTTACAGGTTGGATGCGTATTTTGAATCCATTTTTATCATAGGCAATAGCTATAGGCTTCTTTTAAAGGTTTAACTTTAACAATTTATTCTTCTGACTAGACTGGGATCAGGTAAACATTTTATTAAAACAGTCAGAGGTAAAAATCATGGCCAAAACTGCAAGCTTCGCTGTCATACATTTCACTGTTGCTTTTTCTGTTGGTTACGCATTAACGGGTAGTGTTGTAGTAGGTAGCGCTTTGGCATTGGTTGAACCTGCAATCAATACAGTTGCTTTTCATTTTCATGAGCTGGTGTGGAAAAAAATCGAAGCAAAACGCGCCGAACAAAATTTACAGGTGCAATCTGGCTAGAGTGTAAAAAACCAGTCAAAAATGGAGAGGGATCCTCTCCATTACTCTATCGCCATAAAGCTCATACAATTTCAAATCATTCATGTGCACGTAACCTATATGACAATCGCAAATATTGCGGGTGCAGGGGCTGCGCCAGAGCATCTTGTCGAGATCATCTTTAAAAATATTGCCGCGTTTTTCTTTGATGAAATGACAGCGGTATAAGTCGCCACCGCCCTCTATTGATACAACTTCATCACCTGTGCGACAAGCTTGGTTCTGGCTGGAATAATTTTGCAGGTTGGTGGGAAAGTGTGAGTCAATATTAGATAGAAATTGAATTTCATCAGATGAATAATATAAAGGAACATCTTTGTAAGCATTAATCCACAAATAAATATTTGATGGTAACTGTACTCGCAATTGTTGAATTTTCTTAAAATGCTCGCGTAACCCGACAGCACCTACACTGTAGGCCACACCTAAATCTGAAAGCTGGCTGCATTTTTCTAAAAATTTTTCGACGCTGACAAAATCCGGATGAAAAGTAGCCCAGATAGCAGTGCGTTCAGTATTGGCTTCAGATAACCAGGACGTGTGCCATGAAAGATTGGTTTGCACTGCAATTTTTTTAACAAAAGGCAAGTGGGAAAGTTGAACAAATGCTTGTCGGTACCAAGGCCTTACCATGGCTTCACCATAAGGCGTAAGTAAAATTTCCATGGGTCTGTTGGCATGAGCATTTTGCGCAACCCAATTGACAAAAGCGTCCAGAGCCGTGCGATCTTGCGCTTGTTCTTCTTCAGTATTTTTGGTTTTGGCAAAAGGGCAGTATTCGCAAGTGTAATTGCAATCCGTTAAATAGCCGCGATACAAAATTTTCAGCGTCATTTATGAACGTACTCTTGCATTTTGTTTTTGACTGGATCAGAAATAAACCAATGCCCTAATAAATCCGAGTAGGCTAAACCTTCTATCGTTAATTTTATGGTTTTTTCATCCTGGGTGGCGAGCTGCAAATCAGTCAGGCAATTTAATTCAGGAAATGATTCCAGAATATTTTCCTGAAACAAATTGTGGTAATCCTGTAAATGCAATCCTTCGGCTTTTAGTAACGATTTAATTAAATAACGGCGCTTGCGATCATCCTCGCTGAGTTTTATACCGTAATTGGCTTGCAGGAATGCACTTGCCGGTTTTTGTAAATAATCCTGCACTATAGCATTTACGTTCGGGCGACTTACGGCATACTCGGTAGAGTAGTGCAGGTCGCGCGTATAAGAGCGTGCATTGGTGCCCAAACCAATCATGCCGTCTTCCTGGCAGGAATAATCCGAGCCCAAAGTTTGAGTGACACTTGCGTGACGAAATAACCTCATAGAATTCTGTATGTATCCTTGTGATATTAAAAACTCACGACCAATTTTATACAGCTCATCACGAATATCGGTCTCAGTAACTTGAATGCCATTTTTTTTATGCAGTGATGTCAGTGGCCGAATATAGAGTGGATAGAGAAAAATTTCGGCCGGCTGATATTGCATGGCGGTTTTTAATGAGATCAACCAGGTTTCCACCGTTTGTCCAGGAATGCCGTAAATTAAATCCAGGTTAAAAACAGGAAATTGATAGCCGATTATTTTTTCTAATATGGGCTGAATAAAATTGTCAGTTTGATAACGTCCAACAGATTTTGCTTCGCTTTCGATAAAACTTTGAATGCCGATGCTGATTCGTTCAATTCCGATATCAGATAACAGTTTTAATTTTTCGTCAGTAATAGTTTCCGGTGAAATTTCAAACGACCCCGGTGTGTTTGCTAAATCTACATTCAGTATGTCACTGTAGATTAAAAACAGATCTTCAAGTTGATGGGGCTCCAACAAACTGGGGGTGCCTCCGCCAACTGCATAACCTGCAAATGCAAAATCTCCTAAAATGTCACGTATGACAGATGCTTCGGTTTGTAATTGTTTCAAGTACAACTCAACGGCATCTTTCTCAGGATTGGAAACGGTAAATAAATTACAAAAACTGCATTTCATTCTGCAAAACGGAATATGACTGTATAGATAAAGCGAATTTTTTTTTTCATCTTGCCATAATTCATTCAAATCAACAGCTGTTTCAAAATGACGATAAGCCGTTTTGTGCGGATAGGAATATAAATAGCTCTGGTAACGGCTATTGGATTTTAGATAGTGTTCAAATTCAAGCATGGTGTTTCCAATAATAAATCTTTTTCTGGTTCTAACCCGCATCCATGTAAGATAGCATCAGTTTCAAAATCGCATGAATACATCCCTGTAGCTCCTTCGATTCGTCCCTGAATCGAAGGTTTTGAAACTGATGCTACCTTACGTGGCTGCTACTTGGTGAAATCATGTTTCTACTTTTTATTTGGCTTTTTTATCAAATTAACGCCGTAAGGCACAGTCCAAACTTGTTCATGTCCAATGCGGTGGCCGGTGTATCCGTCCTCTCCATAACAAGTACCATGATCGGAAGTTAAAATCATCAATGTGTCTCTATCTTGCTCAAAAGCTGAAAATAATCGTCCCAATTCTGAATCAACATAACGCAAAGCAGCAGCATGAGTATCCAATGAATCATTTTTGGTATTTTCCAAATAAAAATAATTGGGCTGATGTAAAGCTGAAATATTAATAAACAGAAAAAGAGGTTGTGTGTTTTCTTGTAATAATCGACAAGCCAAATTAACCTGGTTGCGTGTTGAATCTTTGCAGGTTACCCCTAAAGAATCGTCCCAGTAACTTTCTTGAAATAATCCCGGTAATTGTTGGGATAAAGGATTTTGTTTTTTGAAAAATCCCACGCCACCAATACAAATCGTACGATAACCTTCGTTAGCCAAACCCGATACTATATCGGGCGTATCAAATATAAACGTATTAGGACCAGTGGTTTCGCTACCAGAAAACCTCAGAGCAAACAAACGTTCATGTCGCCCCGGTGTTGCCGGTGTTGGTAGAAATCCGGCAAAAAAAGCGACATGCGCAGCGTAAGTAAATGAGGCGGGAGAATGACATTTTTGCCATCTTTTTTCCGGCAGCACACGCGCGAGATTTGGCGTATTACCTGAATCCAATTGCTCACAGGCAACATCATAACGAAGTGTGTCGAATGTAATCATCAGTATGTGCGAGCCACCCACTATCTGATTCATATTCAATGCCATGCCGTTTTTCTCCTTAAGCAACTTTTTTCATCAGTTGCGGATATTGTTCATAAAGAGCAATTAATTCTGCTTGATACGTATTTTTTCCTTGATGTAATAAATCAGGCAATAAATCACCAAAAGCATTGACCTCCAATAAAATCGGCAACTTGTTTTCATCGCGTGGCAACAGAATATCCAGGCCGGAATATAAACTCCTGGGGAAAGTTTGCATGACATCAGAAACCAGTTTTTCTATCTGTTGATTGCGACTGGACGATAAATTCAAATCATTGATCGCACAACGCTGGTTGCCCAAGTGCAAATTGGTAATGGGTGTTTTACTCACTCGCGCAATACTATGTTGTCTTGTGCCGTTAATGGCTAAAACGCGCAGATCAAATACACCATCATCATGTTGGGCTTTGGTAATCCACGGCTCAACATAAGCACCTTGTTGAAATAAAAAATCAATCAGGTCTTGCAGATCTTGATGATGCGAATATTTTTTTACTTTTAATGAGTTATAAAAATAACACCGCGAATCATGACGAACCAACTCCATGGTTGTTTGCGCCTGAACTTTTCCGGTTTTGCGATTATATTCAAAGGCTAAAACACCGGATGCAGACGAGCTGTAATTTAATTTGATAAAAAAACGCGGATAATTTTGCTGGCACGCATAGGCAAAAAAATTTTCATAATTATTGAAAGACGGCAAAGCGGCCAGACTGTGATCCGGGTTTAACGCTTTCACTTTCGGCTTGTCAAACATCAAGGCAATGTCATCAGGACGGTTAAACCAGATGCTCCGGGGGGCGGCTGATGCAATGTCGGATAATATTTTTTTGAAACCTTTATACCAAATACCAGGAAAATAAATACGACCTTTTTCTTCGATCAACTGTTTCGCTGATTCCAACCCACCCAGCTCCAGTATCCATTTCTCAACTTGAAAATTTTCACCGGGAGATTCAATACGAATGGAAGCAAATCGGGAAAGAGAATGTAAATTGACAGGATTTTGCAGTAGATCCAACCAGGAAATAATGCTGGCTGGTGGTTGATGTAAATCGCGTAACGCTTGCTGAAAAAGCGTTACGCGACGGTTTTCAGGGTTGCCAATAATTAACATGGCGATAAAAAAATTATTCCGTAACGGCGGGATAACGCCAATCGTCTTCTATGTCCTGCTGTTCGCTGGCATCAACGATCAATGGCAGGGCTTTCAGTTTTTTCATCATGTCATTTGATAAATAGTGATAATGTAAGTCGAGTTTTTTCAGTTGCTTAATGGCATCGCTAGCCAACAAGTGCTGTGCACCTTCATCACTTAATGTGCCTTGTGATAAATCCAGAGATTCCAGTTGTTGAAGCACTGGCGAATTGGCAATTGCCATCGCAATTTCATCAGCGATTTCGCTGTCCATTAATCCCAAATGTTTTAAGTTTGGAAAAGGTGTTGCCGATATAAAGGGATGTAAGTCCGTTATGCTGGCATCAAAACCGTAATCCTCCACACCCAAATAGAGTTGCAAATATTCAAGATTCGGTAAATCCGCGGTAGCGATTTGTTGCAGCACTGATTTGGGCAAACCGCCGCATTCTATTGTTAATGCTTTCAGGCTCGCATGATTAATCGGAGTGTCCGATAAAGTTAAACCGGTTGACCCTTTGATATGCAAGCGCTCCAGTTGCGGAAATGCGCTGAATAATCGTGTGTAATTATCTTGTTGAATCCAGGAAATTTCGCACTCTTCTGAATCCATATCGCCAACAAAAATTTCACGTAATAGAGGTAATTTGTTGGCTGAATCAAACAACAGTGTCAAGGCCTCAGTGGGAGAAGTTTCATAGGCTTCTTCCCATGCACCAATGACCAGAGCTTCTGTTTCGGCTGCTTGTGCGCTATTGACGAATGCCTCCATTTTTTCCAACAAAGTTTTACCCTGGTCGGCTTCATCGTAAGTCAGGCTGAGTCGTTTGCTGATTTTTTTCGAGCTGGCTTCCGTTTTTTCAACGTAACCTTTTTTTGTTTTTTCGGCGATTAACTTACCGGCTTCCTTTTCAGCAACTTCAGCTGAAGCACATTCGGTGAGTTTGGCCTGCCCTGCTGTGCCGATTTTACCGTAGGTGACGGTAAATTTATTACCGTCCAATTCCACTTGCCAAAACTTGTAGGATTTTGAGTCTTGAAATTCAAAGTAACGTTTCATCTTGAGTTCCTGTTAAAAATAAAAAGCCCTTAGTCCTGATTCTCTTCCAACTCTCCCTCAGCTTCTTCGGGTTTCACCCAGCGGCCTAGCAATAAACCTATTTCAAACAGAAGCCACATGGGAATGGCCAATAAAAATTGTGACATTATGTCAGGTGGCGTGAGCAACATACCTATGACAAAACAGGCGACGATGATGTAGGGTCGCTTTTGAGAGAGACCTTCTACAGTGACAATGCCGGAACGGATCATCAACAATGTTGCGATGGGGATTTCAAAAATAAATCCGAAAGCCAGAAACATGTGTAATACAAAATCCAGATATTTGCTGATATCAGTTTGCGTTGTAACCCCTTCCAGTTGTATTCCCGCCATGAATCGAAAAATTAATGGGAAAACAACAAAATAGGCGAAAGCCATACCTGTAAAAAACAACAATACACTGGATGATAAAAGCGGGAATGCAAAACGTTTTTCTTTTTGATACAAACCTGGCGCAATGAACGCCCATGTCTGATATAAAAAATAGGGAATAGTAATCAGTATGGACACAAAGAACGTCAGGCGCATGGGTGTAAAAAAAGGTGATGCCACATCAGTGGCAATCATGCCAGCACCTTCCGGTAAAACATTGAGCAAAGGTTTGGCAACAATTGCGTAGATATCAGTCTGGAACATAAACAAAATGCCAAAACTGATAGCCAAACAATAAATAACACGCAATAAACGATCGCGAAGTTCGATTAAATGTTCGATCAGTGGTTGGTGATGGGGTTGGTTATCAGTCATGCTTTGGTCGTAGTATCTGGATTGGTTGGCGTTGTAGTACCAGAGGATGTTTCATGGGTGTGTGCATGATCCGGTAATTCTTCCGGCGGGCTGTAAGCTGCCGCTTTCTGTTCTTCAGTCAAGCTGTGCAGCGGGTTCTGAATATCCTGGCTGATATTGTTAATCGTTTGATTCATTTCAGCATGGGTTCTTTCGATACTGCGAATAATTTCTTCGTTATACAGTTGACGCCGAATATCATCGGCACCTATTTGTTTTTCAATTTCAGCGCGGGTTTCACGCAAGCTGCGTTTTAACCTGCCGATCCACAGGGCTACTGTGCGCACAGTTTCCGGTAGTCTTTCCGGGCCAATGACCACCAGAAAAACCACCAGGCAAACAAGCATTTCACCAAAACTAATATCAAACACAGTCTGGCCTTATTTTATTTGTGTTCGTTTTTTTCAGTTTGATTGACTGAATTCTGTTGCTGGCTGGATTGCTCCAAATTTTTGGGTGGCTGATTTTCGTTTTCATCAGTTTTGTTTTCTTTATCCTTGTCACCCGTCATGGAATTTTTAAAGCCTTTGATCGCTTGACCAAGATCGCTACCCAAAGACCGTAAACGCTTGCCGCCGAATAACAATAAAACAATCAATGCAATAATCAGTAGTTGTGTCGGGCTACCGAAGTTACCTGCTGCTAACATAATGCTAAACCTCGTTTTTCAATTAACCTATTAATAGTGTGATGTTCAATGGTGCGATGTATTACGCGATGCTTTTTCGTCAATTCCGGATAGATCAAAACGACGCGCCAGTTCTTTCAAAACAGCGTCGGCATTTTCACCTAAATGTGACAGCATCACCAAGCTGTGAAACCACAAATCAGCAGTTTCATAAATCAAGTCGTCCGTGTTACCGGAAATAGCAGCGTCTTTTGCGGCTAAAATCGTTTCGGTGCACTCCTCGCCCACTTTTTCCAATATTTTATTCAGGCCTTTTTTGTGCAAACTGGCAACGTAGGAACTGTCAGCATCCGCATGTTTCTTTCGTGATTCCAGAACTTCTGTAAGCTGTTTCAATACATCATTAGTCATGTTTGTGGCTCACAGAATGATAAATGGTTTGTGGATCCTTCAGTACCGGGTCCACTTCCTGCCATTGATTATTATCCAGCACCCGATAAAAGCAGGATTCGCGCCCCGTGTGACAAGCAATACCACCGGATTGTTCTACTTGTAATATGAGCACATCCTCATCGCAATCAAGGCGAATTTCCAGTACTTTTTGCGTGTGTCCGGAAGATTCACCTTTATGCCACAATTTTCCCCGTGAGCGCGACCAATAAACGGCTTCTTTTTTTTCGGCGGTCAGCGCTAATGATTCCCGGTTCATCCAGGCCATCATCAAGATTCGCCCGGATTTGGCATCCTGGGCAATTGTCGGGATCAGGCCATCGCTGTCCCAGTGTAACTCGTCTAGCCAGTTTTTCATCTTTGATCGAATCTCAAAAGTCATCATCCAACTGTTGAATTAATTTATCCATTGAAAAGTGTTTAACAAGTTGGCCGGTTTTGGCTTGGCGAGCACCTTCGTTAAGGTGTTCGGATAATCTTGCCAATTTATCTCCAGTCAAAACAGCCATGATATTTTCGCACAAATGTTTCGGGTTGATAGTCCCTAAAACAGCTGAAGAAACTGCCTGTGGTGTCAGGGCAAACGCCAGGGCGGTACGGATCTTCTGTTGTGTGTCGTCATTCTGGCAGACCTGGCCGCTGCCGAGTACTTTTTTAATCAACACGCCAGCCCCGCTTTTATCACAGGCTTCAATAACACTGGCTTCTTCCGGTTGTTGAGGGTTGTACGTGACCATCAATACGTCGGTCTTATTGGCCGCCATTAATCCACCGGCGCTGGTTTTACTGGAGATACCATGGGCGCGAATCCAGCCCTCCTGTTTGAGTTGGATCAGGGTGTCCAATGCATCGGTTTGCGTCAGGATTTTTTCATCTTCCCCGTCGGAGTGGATCAATACCAGATCCAGATAGTCCGTTTTCAAGCGGCGCAAACTGCGCTCAACGCTGAGACGAATATGCCTGGCTGAAAAATCAAAACGGGATTCAGCTTGATCGGTAGCCTTGTTCACTGTGAACTCTTCGCCCGCTTTGGTGGAAATTATCCAGTCTTTACGTGACGTTTTCAGTAATTCGCCCAATCGCTCTTCGCTGTACCCATAAGCTGGTGCGGTATCCAGCAAATTAATGCCGCATTCGCGGGCGACATCCAGCAATTGTGTTAATTGACTATCGTCAGGCAAGTTGAATTTTTCGGCATAACGCAAATTATGGGTGCGACCAAACTTGACTGTACCCAATCCCAAACAACTGACATACATTCCGGTTTTGCCCAATGGGCGTTTAGCTAGCATTATCTAATTTGCATCCTCTTCTTTGAAACGTTTTGCCAGAGTTTCTTCAATAGCTTCCGGCGGTGGAAATGCTATCTCCCAAGGCGTTTTGGCGATGTTGGCGGGCATCAAGAATTCCAGGTCGGCTTTGCGGTTGGAAAACAGAGGTTGTACTTTTTTTGCGTCCAATAAAGCCATCATTTGACTTGCCATGTTGGGAGCCAAAGTTAATTTTGTTGGCCAGCCGATAGAAATATTGGTATCGACAAGCGATGCAACAAACGCATTGTCCGGACGTACGAAACCCGGCTGTTTGGGTTCGGCGCGATTCACAGGCAAGCTGGCCCAGCTACTCTTTTCGTGATTCATCCAGGGAATTAACTCATTTAATTCTGATTTTGCCAGCGCAATAGCGTCTTCAGCTGACAGTTCAGCTGCTTTTTCGGCAAGGCCTCCCCCCAGATATAAAACACTTTCACCCGCAGGCAAACGATGGCTTGAAATTGTCAATCTCGGTGTGGTGCCAGTGCCAACACAATGACCAAAAAAATGATAAGGATGATGATGTTTAACCATCACCTGTTGCAAAGGTCGCAATTGTTGTTCAGGCCAGGGCATACCCAATTGTTGCAAAATGCTTTGATTGAATTCTCCTGCCGTCAGTACGAATTCCTGTGCGTGAATTTCCAGCGAGCTTGTGCGCAAACAATAAGTGTGATCTGTATTTTTTTGTAATTGATAATCGCCAATCACAAAACAACGACCATCAAGATTGTGTGCAAGGTTGGCAACCAGACTGGGAACATCCAATACCAGATCGTCGAGTTTATAAAGGGAGCCTGTGAAATTAGCGTGTCGCAAAAATGCAGGGCGATGATCTTCATCAACGGCAGTCACTCTGCCCCGGGTCAGTTTGCTGGCGAAAAAAGTAGTCAATTTTGAAGACAGGGTGTCAGTTGACCAGAGGAAAAAGTGATCACTTAAAATTCGGGTATCACGCAGTGATACATCCCCCTCCCCACATAAACAACGACGCCAGTATGCTGGCATTTCGGCAATAGCTTCGGATGCACCAGTGAGCGCTGCATTTAATGTATATTTCATGCCGCCATGAATCATGCCTTGAGATGCCATGGTTTGCCCGCTACCCAATGCCCGTGTATCCAGTAATAACAAATCCAGTCCTTTTGCTTTTACCTGATTGGCAAACCAGAGGCCTGCAATACCACCACCCAGTATACAAATATCGGTTTTGATGATTCCTGGTGCAGTATGCTGGGTCATAAATATTGAATGGCCTTTGACAAGTATTTCATCGCAAGAAAAAGACGGGCAGTATAAGCGCTATTGCAAAACTATTAACGCCGGAACTTAAAAAATGTCAGGAATTTGTTTATGCCACCAAAGTTGTTGATTACACAGGCAAGGTCGCCACTGGGACAATCCCTGTTGAATTTACTGACAGAGTTTTTGTCATCTTGTGCCGGGTTGCAGTTGTTGACTGATGATCTGGATAAGCAGGATATAGTGTGCGCTTTAAACATCGCCATGTTGAATGATGATGTTGATTCCGCGCTATCCGATACCCGACAAATTACGCAATTTTGTGCTGTTAATAATATCCCGTTAATTCATGTGTCCAGCTATCGCGTTTTTGGTGCAGACAAAAAAAATGTACACAATGAAAAAGATCAGCCCATGCATCAGGAGTCAGTTGCCAATCCATGGTTGGAAGCTGAAGACATAGTAACGTCGCAAATAACAAAATACATGATTTTGCGCAGCAGCTGGCTGATAGCATCAAGCGGCAATAATCCATTAACACGTTTGTTGTCTGCTTTTTTGGATGGCGCCCAGGTTGAAGTTCATCCCGGTTTGCGCGGAGCGCCAACATCAATAGAAGATTTTTCCCGAGTAATAGCGGCGATTGTTAAACAAATATTATGTAATGCAGATAATTGGGGCGTTATGCATTATTGCTCCAGTGATCATTGCAGTGAAGAAGAATTTGCTGAACAAGTGTTGCAATATTTAATTCAATATCAACTGTTAACAGCCGAACCCAGCTTGCAATTGATTGATACCGATGAAGAGGAACACACCAGCGCCATTTTGGGATGCAGGCGTTTACGCGATGGCTTTGGTATTCAAGCGCGAAGTTGGCGACCCAATTTACTGCTGCTCATTAAAGAATGGTTAGCACAACGCAATCAATCAGGTAGTTGATGAAACCCATGAATTATTATCTTATCGGTGCCTGCTTATTGCTGGTTGTGGTTTTTTATTTGTTTGTCACCAACGCCTTCAGTTTTTCATCTGGCCATAAATTTTTATTTCGAAAAATTTACAGTGAAGACGCCAGTGTGTATCCAACACGAAAATCTGTTTATGAATTAACACCTCTGATACAGGGAAATATTTATAGGCCTAATTATTTTTATTGGCCAGAACGCAATCAGTATTTGATTAAAACCTATATTGAATTTGAAAATGAAATGGATATGGAAAGCGGCTGGTCTGATCGAAAACATCCGGTTCACCGCTACCTGTTGATCAATCACCAAGGGAAAATGGAAGCCAGTTTTGATACGAATGTTAATTTCTCACGTTTTAGCGGAATTTTTTTCGCGCCAGATTTTTACATGGATTGGCTGGCCTCGGGTTCGGTAGAACCAAAAAGTTACTCGCAAATAATCAACCGGAATTTGGACCTTTCACAATCCGATTTTATAAAAGCATTTCGTGAGTGGTATGCGCAGGCGGATTACATAGAGTATGTCAATCTGCGTATGTCTGGTGATGATCTGCATGAAGCTGGCGTGGTGTTCAAGATTAAAGGCGAATGGGTGATGCTTTTATCCGGGCTAAAACAAAGTTATATGCACAGTGTGCACAATGACGAAAACCTCAAAACTGGAATTTGGGATCAAATTTATCGGGTGAGTTTTGATTATTACGACAAACCACAAGACTATCCACAATCACCGGCACTTATGCAGTTGATTCCACTGGAATCGGATATTGAAGATCCCCATATATTTCGGAACTATCCCGGTGCTGGTGATATTAAAGTCGTTAAATTCGAAAAGACTCATTCTGAATCTTTATTCGATAGTGTTGGTATTGTTCACATCAGCGCAAGACTAAAAGGGTGCAAAATAAAATTCAAAATTCCAGATGTTCACAAGTTATCGATTTGGCCTATTTATAATCTGGGCGTTCGTAAATTCAAGCTACCTAAAACTCAAATCGAAAACTCATTGGAATTTTTAGAGGTAACGCAAAATGCGGGGAGCCTCAGTCAGCTTCGTGAAGGGCTTGGTATTTACACACTGACGGTGCGGCAAGGTGAAAATTTTTCCATCGTCAGTGATTTACCAGAGAGCGTCGCCGAAAAACGTTTCAATCAACTACCTGTTAATTTACAAAAGGCTTTGATAAATCATGACAAGGCCCATTCGTTAGCGCTGGAAAACGATGAGGTAAATCAATGGCTTCCGGAAATAGCGTTGTTGACCAATTTGCGATATTTGAAAATCAGTGGGCGAATGACTGAATTGCCTGCGGGCATAAGTCAATTGTCAAACTTGCAAATGTTGGATTTATCCATGAATAGCATTGGTCGATTGCCTGTCGGTTTTCATCAGTTAAAAAATTTACGTTATCTCGATTTAAGTTTTACCGGGCTGACACAATTCCCTGCCAGCATTTTGCAATTGCCGGAATTACGTAAGTTGGATATTGGGCATAATCCATTTGTCGAAATTCCACCTGAAATTGTCCAGCTCAAACATTTAATTGGTTTGGATTTATCGGGTGCGCAGATAAAATCGCTGCCTGATTCCATGGCTGATATGAAACAATTAACCATTTCAACGGGTCAATACAGTGATTTCCATCGACAATTTCCTGAAAAGTTTCAGCATTTATTTGTCAACAAAATGTCAGGCTATGGGAATTATATTAATGACAAGAAAAATTCTACTGAATAACAACAGAATCAAAAATGAAAATTATTGAAAGTGCGCAGAATTCACGTTACAAATTTTTTAAATCCCTGTTGTCAGCAAAAGGAATACGGGAAGAACAACTATTTATTTTATCGGGTAAAAAATTAATTGCGGAATCCATTCAGCAAAGAAGTGAATTGATTAGCTGGGAAATAATCACTGGCGATTACCAAGCAATGACCACTTTGTCGTCCGACAACATTATTCATTTACCCAACAACTTGTTTAAAGAACTGGATGTATTGGGAACTCATCACAATTTGTTGGTTATGAAATTGCCGTCATTTCATTCAGGTGATTTGGATTTGTTGCCACAATCTGCAGAATTGATTTTACCTTTAAGTGACCCCGGTAATTTAGGTGCAATGATTCGTTCTGCAGTTGCTTTTGGTATAAAAAAAATCTGGTTAACCAAAGAGGCGGCACATCCATTCTTGCCCAAGGCAATCAAAGCCAGTAGCGGGGCCTGTTTTCTGGCAGAGTTTTATTTGGCACCTTCCATCCGTGATATAAAATCTTCTTGTATCGCGCTGGATGCCGGAGGCGAAAATATTCACACTTTTTCCTGGCCAGAAAATTTTCGATTATTGGTGGGAGAAGAGGGGCAAGGAGTACCCCTGCAAATTCCTATAGTGCCAATTGCGATTGCAATGGAACCGGGAGTGGAATCACTCAACGCAACTGTTGCTATGAGCCTGGCTTTGTATCAATGGCGGCTTTGTATCAAGCGTTAACTAGAATTCAATAAATTTTCTGGTTTTATAGCATTTCCACGCCAGCAATATACCCAAAATTCCGAGACCAACAGAATCAGGATGAAGTAACACAAACAGGACGTTGCCGATAATGAATAAATAGGTGAGTCTTAGATTGGTTTCGGCATGCTGCGTGTGGAAAATGGTGCTGATAACGGAAAGTTGTAATTTGATACTGTGTATTAACCATTTCATAGAAAGCCCTCATAGAATGAACATCGGCTATTTCTGTCGCGAAATTTGTTGTCATTGCAAAAATATGTTGTCATGTCATTGAAACTGGCGCCATTTAGCACAGTGTAGAATGAATTTGTTACAAGATACCACATAAGTTTTGTTTTGATATTAATTTTATAAAAGCTGATTTTTTATGCCAATTGGTCATTTAGGAAATCACTCACACAGATGTTTCGATTTGGCATATGGGTACACGTAAAATAATTTCGAACGTTATGCTGCGAGATATTTTAGGATTGAGTGTCAGACAGCTCAGGATTTACATTATTTTCTATAATAGAGTACAACTTTTCACAGGCATCTCCATGAAAGCAATATGCATTTTTTTACCAAATATATTTTTGAAACTTATACTGTTGTTGGTAACAGTTTTGATCTCAGCGTGCGCCAGTGTTTCAGGTGAAAAAATAGTACGACATCAAATTAATTCCTGGGAGGCTGATATAGGCTATTCACAAATTGTGAAGCATGGCAATCTGTTTTATTTTTCAGGCGTTACTTGTGGCGGACCAACAGATGCAGAAGCTTTACCAATGTGCTATCAGGCATTGGACGATTTGTTACAGAAAATGCACCTCAAACGTGAAAATATTATTCAAGAGACTATTTATGCGCGGGATATAGAGGCACTGAAACAGCAAATTCCCTTTAGAAAAAAATGGTATGGCGAGCATTTTCCTGCTGCCACCTGGATTCAGGTCAACCGACTTTACGATGAATCACATCGATTTGAAATTGAATTGATTGTTAGCGAATAATATTTTCCACCCAACAAAAAAGCGAACCATTCGGTTCGCTTTTTTGTGTCGCAATTGTTGTGAACCAACATCAGACTTTTTGGAAAACCAAAGTTGCGTTGGTGCCACCAAAACCAAAACTGTTAGACATAACGCGATTAAGTTTCACATTATCCTGACGTTTCAGCACAATCGGCATGCCTTCCGCTTCAGGGTCGAGAGTTTCGATATTGGCCGATGCGCAAATAAAATCGTGTTGCATCATCAACAAACTGTAAATCGCTTCCTGCACACCGGTTGCTCCCAAACTGTGTCCGGTTAAGGATTTGGTTGAGCTAATGGCCGGAATTTTATCGCCAAACGTTTCTTTCACAGCCTTGAGCTCTGCAAGATCACCCACCGGAGTTGAGGTGCCGTGAGAGTTGATGTAATCAATATCGCCTTTAACTGTTGCCAATGCTTGCTTCATGCAACGCACAGCGCCCTCACCTGATGGTGCAACCATATCATAACCATCAGATGTTGCTCCGTAGCCAACCAGCTCGGCATAAATTTTGGCGCCACGTGCTTTTGCATGTTCATATTCTTCGAGCACCAAACATCCGCCGCCGCCAGCAATGACAAAACCATCGCGATTGGCATCGTATGCGCGTGAAGCTTTATCCGGAGTTTCGTTGTATTTGGTTGACAGTGCGCCCATAGCGTCAAAGAGTGCGGTGAGTGTCCAATGTTCTTCTTCACCACCACCAGCGAAAACAATATCTTGTTTGCCAAGCTGGATCAGCTCCATAGCATTACCCACGCAGTGGGCACTGGTGGCACAAGCGGATGAAATGGAATAGTTAACACCCTTGATCTTGAATGGAGTTGCCAGACAAGCAGAGGTCGTACTGCCCATGGTTTGGGTGACACGATACGGACCAACACGCTTTAAACCTTTTTCGCGCAAAATATCGGCTGCCTCGACCAGATTCATGGAAGAAGCACCACCTGACCCCATAATAATTCCAGAGCGCTCATTTGAAACCTGATCCTCGGAAAGACCTGAATCGGCAATCGCCTGTTGCATGGAAAGATAAGCATAGGCGGCGGCATGCCCCATGAAGCGCAGCACTTTTCGGTCAATCAAACTTGCCAGATCAATATCGATAGAGCCTGCAACCAAACTGCGAAAGCCTTTTTCTTTATAGCTTTCCTGAAATTTGATTCCGGAGCGACCCGCGCGCAACGAATCCAGCACGGCAGAAATATTATTGCCCAGACAGGACACAATCCCCATTCCGGTTACAACAACACGTTTCATAGGCAACCTCGTGTTTAACTTACAAACTGTATGCAGTTTTTGTCGAATTAAAAAATATCAGTATTTTGAAATAGTCCCACGCGTAAGTCGTGAGCAAAGTAGATGTCTTTTCCATCGCAGGATACGCGGCCATCTGCAATTCCCATAATCAATTTGCGTTCGATAACGCGTTTAAGATTGATGTGATAGGTAATCTTTTTGGCTGTTGGCAGTATTTGTCCGGTAAATTTTACCTCACCACAACCCAGGGCACGTCCGCGACCAGGATTACCTCTCCAGCCAAGATAGAACCCAACCAACTGCCACATGGCATCAAGCCCAAGGCAGCCTGGCATTACGGGGTCACCGGGAAAATGACATGAAAAAAACCATAAATCAGGTTTGATATCCAATTCAGCTACTATCTCACCTTTACCATATTCGCCACCGCTACTGCTGATGTGTGCAATACGATCCAGCATCAACATATTTGGCATGGGTAATTGCGCATTACCGGGGCCAAAAAGATTACCTCTACCGCATTCAAGCAGGTCTTCGTAACTGTAGGAGGGCTTGGGTGAAAAAGGTGTCATGTTATTATCCGTTGTCAATTCTTGAGGTGTTACACACAAAAAGGCCGCCATTCTAAGGGTTTTGACTTTTATGTCCAGTTTGACCGATGTGCAATTGCAATCAGTAGCTTCTGGCAAGTGAAAACTCGGCAAGTTCCTTCATAGCTTGAGTGTAGGAGTTACTGTCAAATTTACAGACCTGATCCAGTGCAAAATTGACTTGCTGCCTGGCACAATCAAGAGTGTAGTCCATGCCCCCTGTTGCCTGGACTATTTGTAAAATTCTCGGCAATTGACTGGCATCGCCTTTGCGAATTGCATCTGCAATTAATTCCGCATCATCTTTGCTGGCGTTTTTCATGGCATGAATCAGAGGCAGGGTTGGCTTGCCTTCGGCCAGGTCATCCCCGACATTTTTACCCAGAGTGGCGGCATCACTGGTGTAGTCCAGTGCATCGTCAACCAATTGGAACGCAATTCCGACATGCAATCCATACTGATACAAGGTTTTGCGTTGCTCACTGGATGCGCCTGCAATGACGGCGGCGACTTCACATGCTGCTGCAAATAACACGGCAGTTTTTTTGTCGATCACCCGAAAATAATTGGCCTCTGTGACCGAGGGATCTTTGGCGTTGACCAACTGCTGAACTTCGCCCTCGGCAATTTGATTGGTGGTATTGCTCAGTATCGCCATGACATCCATATTGCTGATGCTGACCATCATTTGAAACGCACGTGAATAAAGAAAATCCCCCACTAGCACACTCGGCGCATTACCCCATTGGGCATTGGCTGTTGGGCGGCCGCGGCGCAATTGCGACATATCCACTACATCGTCATGCAAAAGGGTAGCGGTGTGGATAAATTCTATGATCGCCGCCAGATCGATATGGGATTTTCCTTTATAACCCAATGCATTGGCCGTTAGCAGAACCAACAAGGGACGAAGGCGTTTGCCACCGGCCTCAACCAGATAATGTCCAATATTTTCGACCAGGCCGACATCGGAATGAAGTTGTTGAATAATGACCTGATTAACCGCAGTGAAGTCGTCTTGAACGATTTTATGAAAAGGCAGCATAAGAATTTGGGGCCGAAAAAAATAATGGGCCATGCTATCAGCTTGGGAAAAATTTGGGCAGGCATGGCGAAACGTATTGCTGTCAACCAATTCGCAAATAATTGGTTGACAGCGAAGCTCGGCTGGTTAATATGACGGCATAGTCCTTTTGTTGGAGCAGTCCTGCATGAATGCCATAGTCAATCCTCCCGAAGTCATTCGTCATGACTGGCGCCGAGATGAAATCCTTGATTTATTATCCCTACCCTTCAATGACTTGCTCTTTCAGGCGCAAACAGTTCATCGCCGCCACTTCAACCCTAATGAAGTTCAGGTCAGCACTCTTTGCTCAATCAAAACCGGTGCATGTCCGGAAGATTGTGCTTATTGTCCCCAGTCAGCCCGTTATGACACCGGCCTTGAACGTGAAAAATTGATGGCAATCGAAAAGGTCATTGAAGAGGCCAAAGCCGCCAAAGCCACAGGTGCAACCCGTTTTTGTATGGGCGCTGCGTGGCGTTCACCGAAAGCCAAAGATATGCCTTATGTGATCAGCATGGTGCAGGGGGTGAAATCTTTGGGTATGGAAACCTGTATGACCCTGGGTATGTTGGACGAACAGCAAGCAAAAGATTTGGCAAGCGCCGGTTTGGATTATTACAACCATAATCTCGACACCTCTCCTGAATACTACGGTGAAATTATTACCACACGCACATATCAGGATCGTCTCGACACTTTGGCGAATGTGCGTAACGCCGGCATGAAAGTCTGCTGTGGCGGCATTGTTGGAATGGGCGAAGAAAAAACAGATCGCGCCGGATTGTTGCAGCAATTGGCCAATATGCCCGAGCATCCCGAATCAGTGCCCATCAATATGTTGGTAAAAGTGGAAGGCACGCCTTTGCAAAATGAAATGGATCTCGACCCTTTCGATTTTATTCGCACTATTGCCGTCGCCAGAATTTTAATGCCAGCTTCGCATGTGCGGTTGTCAGCGGGCCGCGAAAAAATGAATGATCAAACACAGGCGCTGGCATTTTTTGCGGGCGCCAATTCAATTTTTTACGGCGAAAAATTATTGACCACTGCCAATCCTGAAACCAGCAAAGACATGCAATTGTTCAAGCGCCTGGGCATTAATCCCGAGGCTTATGAAGTGCATCAAACCGAATCTGAACAAGAAGAAATACTTGCGCATCAATTACACGAAGTACAAATGGATTCGTTGTTTTATAACGCTGCAAAATGATTTTATTATCACCCCCTGATGTCCAAACAAACCCCACCCTAACCCTCCCCTTCGAAAGGGGAGGGGACTGTCCCTCCCCCTTTCGGAGGGGGAGGTTAGGAGGGGGTGTGTTTTTCTCATGAATCCCTTCAATCATTTCCTCCAATCACGACTCAATGATCGCCGTGAAAAACAACTCTATCGGCAAAGATCTGTTTTGGAATCTCCGCAATCTGTTCATCTGCAAGTGAACGGAAAAAAATTAGTATCATTTTGCAGTAATGATTATTTGGGCCTGGCAAATCATCCCAAAGTGATTGAAGCATTTCAGTCCGCAGTAAAACGCTGGGGCGTTGGCAGTGGTGCTTCACATTTGGTGTGCGGGCATTCATCGGAACATCATGCACTGGAAGAAGAATTGGCAGTATTCACCGGCCGCGAAAGTGCGATTTTATTTTCCACAGGGTATATGGCGAATTTGGGTTGCATTACTGCATTGATGCAGGAAGGTGATGCGGTTTTCGAAGATAAATTAAATCACGCCAGTTTGTTGGATGCAGGTATGGCGAGCGGCGCAAAATTCCAACGTTTTTTGCATAATGATTTGGAAAATTTACAATCGCGATTGAGCAAATCAGAAGCAGAAAAAAAATTAATTGTAGTGGATGGCGTGTTCAGTATGGATGGTGACTTTGCACCGCTTGATCAACTATCCGATTTGGCAGCACAGCATAATGCATGGTTGATGGTTGATGATGCCCATGGCGTGGGATGTTTGGGTAAAAACGGTGGTGGCACAGCAGAGTTATTTTCACTTTCGCAAAATCAATTACCGATATTGATGGGCACCTTGGGAAAAGCTTTCGGCACTTTTGGTGCGTTTGTCGCAGGCAGTCGATTGCTGACCGAAAATTTAATTCAATTTGCACGATCTTATATCTACACCACAGCATTACCACCTGCTGTTGCAGCGGCAACACGAACCAGCTTGCGATTGATTCAGGAAGAGTATTGGCGACGTGAACATTTGCAAAAACTTATTGATGCTTTTCGAAAAGGATCTGATCAATTGGGCCTGCAATTAATGCCATCTTCTTCGCCGATTCAGCCGATTATTATTGGCGATGAGAAAAAGGCATTGGCGATTTCACAAAAACTTTCCGA
>CAMLML010000005.1 GCA_946481095.1 uncultured Cellvibrio sp. | reverse complement strand
AGGAGAAAAATAATTAAAATAAGTTTCAATATTCTCATATTCATTTATAACGCCGAGCTAAGCGGCAGTTTTTAAGTTGCGGTTTTGTGGAATACTTTTGCGCAGCAAAACCACAAAAGCGCGGCTTAAAAACTGTCCAGCGCACGAAGTGCGCGATGCTTGAGCGACTTGTTAAATATTACTTTGAGCTATTTTTTTTCGCTCAATATAGGCCAAAAATTCCTGTCCTTTCTTAGTAATTGCGAATCGTCTATATCGGACACTAGTCACCTTTTCATTTTGTACTAGGTCATGAACTTGAAGCTTTGGACATACATTATCATAGATAAAGTAATGCAAATCGTTTTGGCCAACTTGATTGGTCACACCTTTAATCAAGTTATCTTTGACTGAAATAAAAATACTATATAAATCATTTTCTAAGTCGTTCTCTTTACCCGTTAATGACTTAGGAATTTTGATGGAGATCTTTCCTAGAATTTTTATTAATTCATCAAATTCCTCAGCATTAGTCGCAGTTCTATTGGATGACAATTTTTTATTTAATGTTGCATTCTCTTTTACCAATGCAGTAATTTCAGCGTTTAGCTTTGCAATTTCGTCAACTAAGCCTTTGGTATCTGGAATGTCATCACCAGATACCCAGCCTGAAAGATTTCTAGTCGCAGCAATTTCAGGTAAGCTTTCCATTACAGCTAACCGTATGTCTTTCAAATCTTCAAAAAATGAGGACATATTTGTGAGTACCATTTCCCTAAATAATTTCAACTCCGTGGGGCGATCTCTCTCTATTACAGATGTTCCAGAAATCTTTACTTTTTCCTCTAACGCTGAATCAGTTATAACGACTGCAAATAGAGGCTTTTCAGTCTCTTTTGCATAATTGTATTCGAGCTCTGTATAGCTAACGCCAGATTCTGCCTCCACACTTCCATAGCGCCCTCCTAAAATGAGCATATAAACATCAGACTCATCAATCCATCGTTTAATAATTTCTAACTGGCTTTTATCACCAGCAGTGAAAAGCTCCATTCCCGCTGGTATGTGCCCAGATTTAAGTATTGCGCTTACAGCAGCCTGCCGTTCCTCAATTAAATCCACATACGTTGATGACACAAAAACCTGAAGTCGCTTTTTCATTTTTATCCCTTTTAAAGTTATACGCTCAATATTTTTTGATATTTAACAGTTTATTCAACAGTTTAATCAAACTGTATATTTCCGGAAATAAAATGTCGAAGGGTTTTTTAAATTTTTTAAAAATCAATGATTTAAAAAGCTTCTCTAAATAAAATCGGAAATATACAGTGTAAAAGTTTTTGTAAATATACAGTTTAAAGCTTTTGCTTTCTTCAAAAAATGGCGTTATAGTCTGCGCGCTTTAAGGATTACCAATCACAACAGGAGTTGCACATGGAAGGTGTTAAAGTTCCTATTCCCGCTCAGCCGCAAAAATTTCTTGATCAATTTCGCGCATTTATTCGTTTGGATGGCAAAAGTTACGCTACCGAGAATACCTATGTCTATTGGGTTAGGCAATATATTCTCTACCATCAGAAAAAACATCCCTCAACGCTGGGGGTTGATGAAATCAAAGACTATTTAAGCCACTTGGCATTGAAACAGAATACGTCCCCCAATACCCAAAAAACGGCTTTGAACGCGTTGATGTTTATGTACAACCGTTTTCTCAAACAGCCAATTGAAAGTTTGGATTTTAGCTATGCCAAAAAGCAGGTGCGTACGCCAGTAGTGTTCACGCATCAGGAAGCGATGCTGGTGATTAAGAATATGCAAATGCCATATCAATTAATGGCGAAATTAATGTATGGCAGCGGGTTAAGAATTTCCGATGTGCTCCGGCTGCGCGTGAAGGATATTGATTTTGGTATGGGCTATATCATTGTGCGTGATGGAAAAGGTTCAAAAGATCGAACAACTTTGTTACCTAAAGCGACAATTCCTGATTTAAAAAACCAAATTACTGTTGTAAAAAATTTGCTCGAAACAGATAGGAAAAATGGAGTAGGGCCAGTTTATATGCCCTATCAATTGGAAAAAAAATATCCCGATGCCGGTCGTTCATTAGCGTGGCAATATGTTTTTCCTTCAGAAAATATCAGTCAGGATCCACGCGATACCGTGATGCGGCGACATCATCTTTACAGTACAACCTTGCAAGGTCATGTTAAAAAAGCCATCAAAGCGGCGCGTATTAATAAATTGGCCAGTTGTCACACCTTCCGTCATTCCTTCGCCACCCGTTTATTGCAAGCAAAATATGACTTAAAACAAATCCAGACTTTAATGGGGCACAGCGACATCAGGACAACCGAGATCTATCTACATGTGTTGGATGAGCTGGGGGATAAAGTCAAAAGCCCATTGGATGACTTATAACCTTGGGCGGGTACCAGCGGAAAGCATAATCATAAGTTTTTGCATTCTTTGCTTGGCGTTGCTGGTTAAATAAGGCACAATTCGCCCCGTTTTTTAATCCCTGCAAGACAGGTCAAACTACCAGAGGACAGTGCCGCATGGCGAAAGATGATTGCATAGAATTTGATGGTGAAGTTGTAGACACCCTTCCCAATACAACTTTCCGGGTAAAGCTGGAAAATGGCCATGTTGTGATGGCGCATATCTCCGGCAAAATGCGTAAAAACTACATTCGCATACTCACGGGGGACAAAGTAAAAGTCGAAATGACCCCCTATGATTTGACCAAAGGTCGAATTACCTACAGAGCCAGATGATCCTAACCCCGTCGCATGATGGGGTTTTTCGTTTATGGGGGTTGGCTTTGGCGCTGTAATTCCCTGTTTATGGCAAATACTTCTCTTCCGTTTTTACAGTGTGTTGCTAATCTCAATTATCAAAGGGGTATTCAATTATGTTGATTCGATCCGGTTTGTTGTTGTCGCTGTGTTTTGTGGCTTCCATGGCTCTGGCTGAACCCAAACTAACCCAGGTGTGGCAGCTTGATGGTCTGGCTGTGCCCGAGTCAGTTTTGTATTACCCCGTCAAAAACAAAGACCATGTGTTTGTATCGCAAATTGAAGGTGAACCTACGGGTAAGGATGGTAAGGGTGGCATCGCACTTATTGATACCGGTGGTAAGTTGCTTGAGAAGGACTGGGTTACCGGATTGAATGCACCCAAAGGTATGGCCGCAAAAGACAATCTTCTTTATGTGTCGGATATTGATCATTTGGTGATAATCGACATTGCAAAAGCAAAAGTGATTTCGCGCATAGCTGCAGAGGGCGCCGTATTTTTAAATGACGTTGCCGTTAATCCGGCGGGAGATGTATTTGTGTCGGACACACGTATTAATAAAATCTACCAGTTAAAAAATGGCAAGTTGGACGTGTTTCTGGAAAACGTCGTTAATGCTAATGGTTTGGCTTTTGTTAAATCGAAGATGTTAGTCGGTGCAGGCAAGGAATTACAACAAGTCGATAAAGATAAAACGATATCGGTTATTGCCAATGGTTTTGCTGAAAATATTGATGGCATCGAATCTGTCGCCAAAAAAACCTTTGTAGTGTCCTGTTGGCCAGGTTTGGTTTATCTGGTGACCAATGGAAAATTAACGCAGTTGATTGATTCGCGTGCTGATAAAATCAACACGGCGGATATAGGTTTTGTTCCTGGTAAAAAATTAGTGTTGGTTCCTAATTTTTTCAAAAACACAGTGACGGCTTATCAGTTGTCATTGTAAAGCTTGGTGTAACTCAAACAGGAAGAGAATTTGGCCGGTCAAACCATAAGAACAATAACAAAACAGTTGCAACAAAGTTTTTTAAATAGAACTTTGTTGGTGTTTTTTCTATTGATAGCGCAGTCCATCCAGGCTGCGCAACCTTCAGCTTATTTTTCATTTCGTCATATCTTGCCGGATCAATTAGCCGGAATAGGTTATATCAACTCTATAACACAGGATAAAACCGGTTTCATGTGGTTTGGTGGCGCTAATGGATTGGCGCGTTACGATGGCTACAATGTTATTTTGTTTCGCCATGACGAAATGCAAGCGCACAGTTTGAGTCACAGTTATATCAATGACTTGCTAACAGCAGATCACGGAGACATTTGGGTTGCTACTCGAAAAGGATTGAGTTATTTCAGTGCCGCAAAAAATAAATTCACATCATGGTCAATTAAAAGTAAGTTGAATGCGGAAGTTGAATCTGTTGATGTGTTGGCGATTGCAAAAAAAGATAACACAACTCTCTGGCTGGCAACTCGCGAAGGTGTTTCGGAATTTAATCTGCAAACGCACGAATCGGTATACCGAAAAATAGCCGCACTTGAAAAAAGCACATCGCCAATGGTGTGGTCAATTGCCTATGACGATGCAGGCTATCTCTGGTTAGGAACTCAAAGTGCAGGTGTTATTCGTTGGCATCCGGATACAGGTGAAACACAGGAATATAACCGCGCAGAAGACAGAGTGTTTTTGGATGTCAGGAGAGTTTATCAGGATAAACACCAGAATATCTGGGCGGCCAGTTATGATGCCGGTTTGTTTCGCTTCAATAAAAATAACAATATGTTTGAAAAAATTGAGCATGCAAAAAATGAAAAAAGTGCGACCGTATGGGCTGTACTTGAAGATTCATTGGGTAACCTCTGGGTAGGGGATGGCAGTGCGGTTTATCATCGTTCACTGGGTGGTAAAACATTCAGTCGATTTTTTTTTAGCGAACAGGATGTAAGATCTCCCGGTAATTATGTTGTAAATGAATTATTTGAAGATAATACCGGCAGCATTTGGTTGGGTTATTTCCCTTCGGGTATAGATGTAATTGATCGACAAGCTTCAGTGTTTCGCAACTACCGTCATGATTCAACCAGGCGCAACAGTTTAACTGACGGTGGTGTATTGTCTGCAGTGAAAGACAATAAGGAAAATCTTTGGATCGGAGCGGGTTACGGATTGAATTTTTTTGCCAAAAAGCGTGAGCAATTTACTCGCTATGAATTTGATCCGAAAAATCCGAATGGCTTAACCGGTAGCACGATACTTTCCATGGCATTGGATTCAAAACAAAATTTATGGTTGGGTGTTCTGGCGGGTGGCTTAAATAAATTACATATACCCAGCGGTCAATTCACGCATTATCTACCGGATGCCAATAATCCACATTCGATGCAAGGCCGTGAAGCCTGGTCAGTTATCACCGATAAAAAAGGATTTATCTGGGTAGCGACTGAAGAAGCAATCAACAGGTTGGACCCTGTTACTGGATTGTTCCGGCGTTATTTGCCGGAGTCGGCACAAATGGATGGTGAGAAAGTACTTTATTCGCGTGTGATTTATCAGGATAAACAGGAACGAATTTGGGTGGGCTCTATTCGTGGTCTCTATCTGTTGGATCCTGACAGCGGTAAATTTACTCGTTACTCGCATAAAATACGTGATCAAAAATCATTAAGCGTTGATTTTATCTTTTCTATTTTTGAAGATTCCCGCGGCGATTTTTGGTTGGGCACTGATGGTGGTGGTTTAAATAAAATGAACCGGGAAACCGGCGAGTTTCGCGCGTTTACCACCAGAGATGGATTATCCGATGATGTGGTTTCCGGAATTATCGAAGATAAATCCGGTTATCTTTGGCTGGGCACACAAAAAGGTATTTCGCGTTTTGATCCCAACACGCATGAGTTTCGCAATTTCGATAAACGTCATGGATTAGCTGACAATTTATTTAATCGTAATGCGTCTGTTTTGTTTGAATCCGGCGAGATAATGCTGGGGAATAGTAAAGGTTTTATGCTGTTTGACCCATCGTCGATTACTACCAATCCGCATCGGGCACCGGTCGTTTTTACCGATTTTTCCATTTTTAATAAAAAAGTGGTGCCTGACGAAAAAGATTCACCGCTTGAAAAATCCATCACTCATACATCGCACTTGAGTCTGTCACACAAGGACACAGTTTTTACGCTGGAGTTTGCTGCGCTGAATTATCAAATGCCGGAAGAAAATCGGTATCTTTATCGTTTGATTGGTTTTGATACGGATTGGATTAATGCGGGTAATCGTCATTCAGTGACCTACACCAATCTTGATGCCGGTGACTACGTTTTTGAAGTGAAAGCCAGCAACAATGACGGTGTTTGGAATCCTGAACCCGCGAGATTAACCATTCATATTGCACCGGCGTGGTGGGCCACCTGGTGGGCCTATGCAATTTATTTATTGGTGTTATTGGCTTTTGCTTTCTGGATTTGGCGTACACAACAAATGCGTTTGTATTTCGAACGGCAACAAGTTGAACAGGAACGATCTTTGGTGAGGCGTTTACAGGAAATTGATAAATTAAAAGATGAGTTTCTTGCTAACACTTCACATGAATTACGCACACCTTTGAATGGAATAATCGGTCTTGCAGAATCCCTGCGTGATGGTGTTGAAGGTGAAGTACCGGAATCAATTCGCCACAGTTTGGGGTTGATTGCAACCGGTGGCAAACGTCTGGCCACATTGGTGGACGATATTCTGGATTTTGCAAAGTTGCGCAACAAAGGATTAAACCTGCATAAAAAAGTGGTGGATTTATCGGTGTTGGTTGATGTGGTGATCAGTTTGACCAAACCCCTTCTTGGCGATAAAAAAATCCTGATGGAAAATTTGTTGGGGGATAATTTCCCCGGTGTCATTGCCGATGAAGACCGGATCTTGCAAATTTTGTATAACCTGATTGGTAATGCTGTCAAATTCACCGAGCAGGGTTATATTCGTGTTGAAGCAAAAATTGCGGAACAAAATCTGGCGGTCTACATACGTGATACCGGTATGGGTATTCCGGAAAATAAACTGCACGATATTTTCGAAGCTTTCCAACAGGCTGATGGACATATGGAACGTCATCACGGAGGAACGGGGCTGGGTCTTACAATTAGTAAACAATTGGTTGAGTTGCACGGTGGTGTATTAACCGTTGAATCCATTCCTGGCAAGGGTTCAACTTTTTGTTTCACATTACCTTATGAAAAAGATTTGCAAAAATCCGATGTGTTACGCAATCGGGAATTTACACGCAATCGTGTCAATTTAATCAAAGCGGAACGAAACCATATATTGGAAATAAATGATTACGCTGATTACGACAAAAAAGGTGCACATATATTGGTGGTGGATGACGATGCGCTGAATCGTAAAGTATTGATGAATTATTTAAGTTTTCGTGATTATCGTGTCAGCGAAGCGGGTTCCGGTGAAGATGCAATTGCCATAGTTGAACAGGCAAGGGATGTTGATTTGGTTTTGCTCGATATCATGATGCCGAAACTATCCGGATACGAAACCTGCAAGCGTTTACGCATGGCCTATCCCACCCATGAATTACCGATTATCTTTTTAACGGCAAGAAATCAGACTAATGATTTGGTGATGGGATTTGATGTGGGCGGTAATGATTTCCTGACCAAACCGATCGAAAAAGAAGAATTATTGGCAAGAGTTGCTACACATTTGCAATTGTTGGATGCGTCACGGCATCTGGATAAAAAAGTGGCAGAGCGTACACAGGAATTAAATAAAACCAATGAAGGTTTACGTTTGGCACAACAACGTTTGCATGATGCCTATTTAAAAATTGAAGAAGCCAGTTTGACTGATCCGTTAACCGGCTTGCACAATCGTCGATTCCTGAATAAATCCATAGTCAGTGATGTGGCCTTGGTTGATCGCAGTTATCAGGATTGGCTCCAAAATAAAAATCCACCTGCAGACCTGACTGATTCTGATTTGGTGTTTGTGTTGTTGGATGTGGATTTCTTTAAAGAAGTTAACGACACCCATGGTCACGCAGCGGGCGATAAAGTGCTTGAACAATTAAGCCGGTTATTGGAAAAAAATCTTCGTGATTCCGATTATGTTATTCGTTGGGGTGGCGAGGAATTTTTAATTGTGTTGCGTTATTGTTCACGCGCTGAAGTAATTGATATGGTCGAACGCATCAGGCAGTCAGTTGCCGGCTATCCATTTGATGTAGACGACAATACGGTTATTCATAAATCTTGTTCCATAGGGTTTGCGGCTTATCCTTTTTATGGTCACTTACCAACAGCATTGGATTGGGAACAAGTGGTGGATACAGCAGATCGTGCTTTGTATATCGCCAAACGTTCCGGTAGAAATTGTTGGGTGAGTATTTCTGCCAGTGGTGACTCACATCAAACACCGATTAACCCGGCAGTACAAACCAATTTGCCAGTATTATTTGCGCTCAATCAATTACAGATCACCAGTTCTTTAGGTCGTGAACATTTGGTTGTGGATGCGAGCATACATTAGCGTTGGTAATCTTTTTTCCATTGCTCATAGGTCATGCCATAAATACGTTCACGCACTTCATCCTGTGATAAATCAATACCCTGTTCTTTGGCAGCGGCTTGATACCATTTGCCCAAACAATTCCGGCAAAACCCCGCCAGATTCATCAAATCAATATTCTGCACATCCTTTCTACTATCCAGATGCGCTAATAATTCACGAAAAGCGGCAGCTTCCAGTTTTTCTTGTGTGGCTTGGGGTAAGTCTTTTATGTTCATACGATTTTCTCTTGTGATTTTTCCCCACTTTGAAAAAGGGGGCAGGGGGGATTTAAAATCTTCGTAAATTTGACCACTTTAAATCCCTCCCCCGCCTCCCTTTTTCAAAGTGAGGAGCCAATTCCCTCTTCAGGAGGAATTGATATCCCTCTCCCTCGGGGAGAGGGCCAGGGTGAGGGATTTGACTAATAAAAAATTAAATTTGAATAACCTGCGTTTTTGAAATTTTGTCGTAAAAATTAATGGGCCTTGTTGCTAAATAAATCCCAAAAGCTTGCATCGCTATGGATAAAACATGGAAATCTATATCAAATGAACGCAGTATTGCCGAGATACCTGCGGGCAACGTAAAAAAGAAAATAGAAAAAATAAAAAAACAAAATGTCCTGAGTACAGCATGCAAAAATACGGGGGCTTCGCCTTGGTTCGTGGTAACAGCAAGCTTCATAATTTTTTTACCGGGCGTTCCTTGCAGTATGGAAGCTTCAAATCCACAGAAATAAATAAACACTGCAAATATTGATAAGATACCCCATGCCCTGTTAGAAATTGCCTGATTATCGACACTCTCCCCGCTTGCTAACAACGATATGAGTATAACTAAAAAAAAGCAGTCAATTAAAAATGCACAAAATCGACTGAACACCAAACTGGTTCGTCTGGTTGTTGGCTGTGCTACTTGCTCGGTATTTTTTTGTTGCAGCAGCAGATTTTTACCACCGCGAATTTTATGGCGGTAATTTTTTTCTGATTCTGTGTTGTCCCTGATCATGTCCAGCCATGTGTTGTAATCATCACCCAGAGCGCGTGTCACATGATATCGATTATCCATCCAGTTAAAAATGGAATTGAGATAGGTCAGGGCTTCTTGCCCAACCAGTGATGATACTTTGGCCACATGATTAAGATTGTGTTCGTGAATAACTCGCAGTAACTCCAAACCCAATCGCCAATTAAAATGATCTTCAAGAATAAAGGGAGACTCAATAATAAATGTCCAATTTTTCGGATTGTTTTGTCCACCATTACTTGTCGCCAAAAATAATTCAGTTAAACCCAATAAGCGTTCACCCTCTAGCTGCAAAGGATTAACCTGAGTTTCCGCCGTTGTTTCGTCAACGGAATTTTCTGGCGGATTCAAGCCAACAGTTTCTGATGTGGGTTCAACAGGCGAATCAATAATTGCCTGTTCAGTGACTATTGATATTTCTGCAGTTGCCTGGCTTTCTGATTCGCCCTGATGCTCCGGTAGTTTGGATTCATCTGCATCATCTTGATATTCTTGCTGATATTCATCCCAATAAGTGGCTTGATGTAATGCGGCTTTATAAGCGTGATACAAACTTTGAAATGCTTCTGCATTTTCGTCCGGGCGGGTGACTTTTAATTTTTTGGAGTAAGCTCGTTTAATCGCTTTTTGATCGGGAGTGGGTTCTATCTCCAGAATTTGCCAAATATCCATTTACAACCATTCCTCGGTATCCAATTGGTTAAATAAAATTTCCAACTGTGCGACTGCTTTTTTAATTTCAACCGGGTTTTGTTTTTCCAATATATGATCGAAATCAGCCATTATCTGTGCAATTTTTTCGCGTTTTTCACCGAGGCTGGACTCATAAAGCCGTTCTCCCCGTGCAAGCAGTGCGCGATTGGTTTCCTGATCGCGAGGATGAAATTTTAATGCAGCCAAACGCAATCGCGCTTTTTCTTTTTCTTCAGCTGTCAGACTGCCGGGTGATTGTTCAATCACTTTGTTAATACTTTTTCCGGTTGATGCGACTTTTACATCGACTTCCAACAAGCCATTCATGTCGTAACTGTAGCGAACATCAACCGCTTCTTTTCCGGCAGGCCCCGGTGGAACATCCAGCGTTAATCGGCCCAATAAAATATTTTTACTGACCAAACGGTTTTCACCCTGATAAATGCCAATCGACAATTGTTTTTGATTATCGTGTGCAGTGACCAGCCGACGTGTGACGCTAATAGGAACAACGGAATTGCGTTCAATGATCGGTAAAAAATATCCACCCTCATTGGTATTTTCGTTAACGACATCAGTGCCTAATGTGTAAGGGCAAACATCTGTCAGAACAATATCGGATAGCGCTTTATCTTTGGATTTTAATCCTGCTTGAATAGTGGCGCCCATGGTAATCGCACAATCAGGATCAAGATGACAGGATGGCAAGCGGCCAAACATGCGGCCAATGGTTGAACGAAAAATTCCCATACGCGTTGCACCGCCAACCAGAACCACATCATCAATTGCCTGGGGCGACATATTGGCGTCGCTTAATGCCCGCTCAATCGGGCGTTTGGCTCGCAATAAAAGTGGAGTGGCAATTTTGGTAAACCACTCATCAGTGACTGTGAAAGTGTGATCGGTTTTTGCAATGTGTAAAATTAAAATTTGTTGTTCTTTGGTTCCAATCCGGCGTTTTGCAGTTTCCATTTGCATCAGTAACTGATTGGTTTCCTGTGCCGAGAGCGACTGTCGATTAATATCAAGTTGCTGCAACACATCGTTAATCATTGCATCAACAAAATCTTCACCGCCCAAAAAATTATCACCGGCACTAGCGTGAACTTCCATGACACCTTCAAAAAACTCCAGAATAGAAACGTCGAAAGTGCCACCGCCCATGTCCAGAATTAAAAAAGTGCCTTCCTGTTTTTCATGTAATCCGTAAGCAATTGCGGCGGCGGTGGGTTCGTTGATCAGTCGTTCAACTTTGAGTCCTGCCAACTCGCCAGCAGTTTTGGTGGCGTGACGTTGATTATCATTAAAATAAGCCGGAACACTGATGACGGCTTCAGTGACTTCTTCACCTAAAAAATTTTCGGCATCTTCTTTTAATGAGCGCAGTACAAGTGCGGATAATTCAGTCGCTGTGAATTGTTTATTACCCAAAATAACTTTGTGCTCGGTGCCCATGAGTCGTTTGAAGACGGCAACGGTTTTATCGCTGTGGCTGATTAATCTTTCTTTGGCGACGCGGCCAACGCTAATATTATTTTTATCATCCAGACCCACAACGGATGGTGTTAATAAATCACCCAGACGATTTGGAATCAACTTCACACCCTGTTCAGTCCACACTCCACAGCTGCTGTTGGTGGTTCCCAAATCAATACCAATAATTGCCATTTTTCTATCCAGTTGATGCAAACGAGTCGGCGATTTAATCGTTTTTACTAATAAATGTCTATTGTTTGTAAAGAAGGGCTTTGGCGCACATATCTACCTTGAAGCCATATTCATCACGCCTATACTCAAAAAGAATAAGTGGCGGAGGTGACGGTGAATATCTTTATTGGGATTATCGTGGTACTGGGGTGTATAGGTGTGGGTTTTACCATTCACGGCGGTAATGTGTTGGTATTAATGTCGCCTATTGAGGTGATGATCATCTGCGGTGCCTCCTTTGGAGCCATGATTATTGGTAATCCTCTTTCTGTTTCCATAGGTGTTATCAAGTCTGCCGTCACTCTTATCAAACCGTCCAAATATAAAAAGGAGTTTTATATGGATTTACTGACGCTGCTTTACGATATTTTTAATAAAACCCGTCGGGAAGGTTTGATGGCGATTGAGGGGGACATTGAAGAGCCGGAGAACAGTCCTATTTTCAGCAACTACCCCACCATTATGAAAGACCATCACATAGTGGAATTTATTTGCGATTACTTGCGCATCATGGTTGCAGGCAATATGGCCCCGCATGAATTGGAAGCCTTGATCGATCAGGAAATGGATGGTCATCATCAGGAAGCCGGTTTGATTCCCGGGGCAGTACAGACAGCAGCGGATGGTTTACCCGGCTTCGGTATTGTGGCGGCGGTTTTGGGTGTGGTGATTACCATGGGCAAGATTGGCGGTCCTCCCGCTGAGATTGGCGCTTCAGTTGCAGCCGCATTGGTCGGAACTCTGTTGGGGATTTTGTTTGCTTACGGATTTATTGCCCCCTTTGCCAGTTATCTCAACCATATGGTAAGGGAAGAATCCCGCGCTTATGAAGCGATCAAAGCAGTGCTGGTGGCATCCATGAATGGTGTGCCACCACAAATTGCGGTTGAATTCGGGCGTAAGGTGATTTACCACAGTGTTCGTCCCGGTTTTAAAGAACTGGAAGAACAATATCGCGCAAAAAGATAAGGTAGTTATTGATGGAAAAGGGCGCGGCACCACAACCGATAATCGTCAAAAAAAAGAAACATGGGCATGGTCACCACGGCGGTTCATGGAAGGTGGCGCTCGCAGATTTTATGACAGCGATGATGGCCTTCTTTTTATTGATGTGGTTGTTGGGCAGTACATCGCAAAATGAACAACAAGCAATTGCCGGATATTTTCAGGACCCTGGCAGCGAATACGTAGTAGGTGAGGGCGGTGCGGATTTGGGTTTGATTACACAGGATCAACCCTTGCAACAATCCCAATCCGATCAGCCTGAAAATGAAGATGCCAGTGATAAGGAAGGTTACAAAGACAACACCAAACCGGAAACGGCTGAAAATGTTCCTGAAGATGAATTGAAAAAACAATTGGAAAAACGTGAGCAGGAACAGCTGGATGAATTGAAAAAGAAATTGGAACAGGAAATCAACGCGCTCGATTCTGTGTTTCAGCAAATTAAAGATCAAATCCTGATTGATTTCACTGCGCTGGGTTTGCGCATTCAAATTGTCGATAAAGATCAACGTCCCATGTTTGATGTGGGCAGTGCGAATTTAAAATCTTATTCCGTCGATGTATTACACGCATTGGCACCGATTCTGGATAAAGTACAAAACAAAATCAGTGTGACCGGTCATACCGATGCAACACCTTATGGTGCCAATGCAACCTACACCAATTGGGAATTATCCGCTGACCGTGCCAACGCTGCGCGCCGTGCTTTGCTGGAAGGTTCCTATCCCGAAAGTAAAGTGGCCACTGTGCAGGGCATGGGTTCAGCAGCACCTTATTTAATTGATCAACCAACAGAACCGATTAACCGGCGCATCGCGATTATTGTGTTGAAGAAAGCCGTTGCCGAAGCTTTGACCAATGGTGGAATGGGTTTGGATGGGCAACAACTGATTAATCAGGATGGAGGCAAGTCAGGCAATTCCCGTTTTGAAAATTCCACAGGTTCGCGATCAACCAATCCTTTCTTGTCTGCTGATGAAGTGGATAACGCAGTAGATTCAGGCCTGGATAGACAGCAGGTTATGGATCAAAGAGGCAACAACAATACGCGTAAATCAACACCCGCTGCATCAACATCGGCTTCATCAGCTACGGGTATTTCATTCCCTGTTGAGCAAAAGCCGGTGTTGTCGCCTGATGAAATTGATAACGCGATAGATTCAGCGCAATAGCTTCACTTTCAATTCAGTTATCCCTGCTAGTCTTGATTTTGACTAATCCCGGTCATTAGCCCAAGTGGAGTTTATGATGAAAAAAATGATTTCTCTTCAGGCAATCTTGTTTAGTATTTTTGCGGTTGTTAGTGCGCCCGGTTTTGCAGCGGATATCTATTTAAAATTTACGGATGTTAAGGGTGAGTCCAAAATTGTGTCTTGTCCGAATGCAACCTGCGTGATCAGTGATTTGGCAGTTGGTGAGTATAAAGTTGAACAAACGGATAAAGATGGCAAAGCAGTTTCCACTCCTCTCGTGTTAAATCATCAGGTTAAAAGCCCTCGTGATGCAGCTTCAGGTTTGGCAACAGGAAAAAGAACACATAAGCCTGTCAGTATGACAACCGATGCTACTGGTGTTTTCAATGTGTCAATTACTGAAGCTAATACAGCGGTGAGTGTTCAGGATCACAATAGTTCACGATCCAACAAAACAGGCAGTAAATAATTTCACTCTTATTCGTTGACCCATTCCCAGCGAATGGGTTGCCCGAAGTCATCCAGGATCACCCGCTTTTTGGGTCCCGACATGGGTGGCTTTGAATGATGGGGTTTCTTACGGGCTTCTATAGCGGCGACCACCTCGTTAACCAGAGTCCTTTGTTCGTGAGATTCTCCCTCAAACACAGAATAAAGAGGCCCGCTCCCAAGGGGACGGCCACTGGCACCCCGTGGAATTTCCTGCACTTGCCCGCCTTGTTCAAGATAAGCCTCTACTTCTGCTTGAAGTTCAGCATGCAGTTCACGGCGGGTTTTGGTCGGTTTGATAATTAAAGGCATAATGCAGAGCGTAAATTAATCGACCTCGCAGTATACCAGCCCCAAGTCGCCAGTGAGCCAACCTTGAATTTTTTTGACAGTCATTGCCATTTTGATTTTGCGGAATTTGATGATCAGCGTGAGTTGATCTGGTCAAAAGCCCAAACATTGGGCATCACACAATTATTAATCCCCGCCGTTAGCCCCGACTTCTGGCATCAAGTACAGCAAGTTGTGGAAAAATTTTCGGGGCTTGTCTGGGCAGCGGGTCTTCATCCCTGGTGGATCAACAGTTTTTTAATCAATCAGAATCTTGATGATTTATCCCGTCATTTAAATGCAGTGATGACAGAACAAAATTGTGTCGCTATAGGTGAAACCGGTTTGGATGCTGTGATTGATTTGGATTTGTCCACACAAATTGCCTGTTTGCAATTGCATATAGATGTCGCTAAAAAATCGTCCAAACCGATAGTTGTACATTCACGAAAAACACACACTGAATTAATTGCCATCATCAAAAAAAACCAACTCACATCGCGTGGTGTGATTCACGCCTTCAGTGGCAGCTACGAACAAGCCAAAGCCTTTGTTGATGCAGGATTTTATCTGGGTGTTGGTGGGGTGATCACTTACGACCGCGCCAATAAAACCCGCGAGGCCATCAAAAAAATCCCATTGGATTATTTATTATTGGAAACCGATGCGCCCGATATGCCTTTACAGGGGCAGCAAGGTAAAATGAATTCACCAATCAATTTGTTGCCAATAGCGGAATGTCTTGCGGAATTGAAACAGCAACCTTTAACCAAAATCGCCGAGCAAACCACAAGTAACGCCAAAACATTATTTGGAATCAAACATGCAACCTGATGATTTATCATCAATCGATTTAAATCTATTGATCAACAGCAACAGCTGGCAAGAAAAATACCGCCTGATTTTACAATGGTCAGATCTGATCAAACCCAAAGCTGCCTTACAAAATCCTGCATATTTATTAAAAGGCTGCGAAGTGGATAGTTGGATAAAAACCCAATCAACATCCGAAACCCAATACTTTCTATTCGACAGCCAAAGTAAACTCATTAAAGGTTTGGCCGCTATTATTCTGGTTCAACTTAATGGTCAATCACCGGAGTTTGTTCGCAACTGGAATGAAGAGGATTTTTTACAAAAATCCCAACTGCAAAAACATATGACGCCATCACGTAACAATGGGTTGAAGGCGTTGATCGGGTTTTGTAAAAATTGTTAATTCGATTTTAAAAACTTATGAGATATTCCATAGGTCACAAATTTCCTTATCTTCCGCACGATTGAAAACTGGTCGAATAATTTAAATTTCCATAACGTTGTTAACAATTGCCCATCGCTCGTGATCTTTCCACTCAATACCACCCACTTTCAAATAATGTTTTGAAAAACCCTCTTTGGTAAAACCTGCTTTGGAAACAAGGCGAATAGAAGCTGTATTTTCCGGTTGAATGTTTGCTTCCAAACGGTGTAGTTTCAAAGTTTCAAAAGCTTCTTTTAAAAGTAATTTGATTCCTTCGCTCATGTAGCCTTTTCCTTGATGAGGGTTGAATACCTCGTAACCTAAATAAGCCGATTGAAAATAGCCACGTACTATTCCCGATATATTGAAAGTGCCAACAATATCGCCAGTTTCAGATAAGCAAACAAAATAGCGATTTTCCTGTTCCAGATAGGTTTGATAATTTTCAGGTGCGTATGCCCAGGGAGTATGGATCGAAATGCTTTTTTCATATAGCTCTTTAATTTTTTCAAGATCATCGGAATTCGGTTTTCTTAAAATCAACCGGTGTCCGGGTGCTATGTAATTGGTTTTCATTTCGTATGAGTCAAAAAAATTAATTTAACAGATATATTAATTCGACAATCAAGGCTCGCTAAAACTAATTCCTTGCAATTCATTAAACCCTTTTGAATTGCGTTCAACCAATTGACCATTCTGATCGTCAATAAATAAAGCGGTGATGTTGTTTTGATTGGCGATTTTCAAACCTTCTTGTGAACCCAGGCAGAGCAGGGCCGTTGACCATGCATCAGCGATAGTTGGGTCAGGGTTTAAAACGGCGACTGATACTGTGTTGTGTTCGATGGGTTTGCCGGTTCTGGCGTCGATTATGTGGCTGTAGCGTTTGCCTTTGCTGTCGAAATAATGGCGATAGGTGCCTGATGCCATTAATGCATAAGCTTCGCCCGAATCGAATGACACAATTTTGTGAAGTTTGCGTTCATTGGGTAATGGTTTTTCCAGTGCGATTTTCCATGGCTCACCATTGGGCTTTTTACCTTTGGTTTTTAATTCGCCGCCGATTTCGACTAAATAACTTTCCACTTTGTGATTTTCCAAAATCGCTGCCATGCGTGAAACTGTGTAACCTTGCCCTATTGATGAAATATCAATACGTAATTTGGGAATCATTTTACGTAAATGAGTTGTATCCACCGTTTGCAAATAATTCATGCCGATGGTTGACATGGCAAGCGATAAATCCTCATCGGAAGGAGGAGAAAAAACCTCCTTTTTGAATCCCCACAAATCAAATAAAGGTTTGATGGTCAAATCGTAACAACCGTTGCTGGCCTGGTAAACACTACGTGCCTGTTCAACCAGTTTGACCAGCTCTGCATCAACACTGATGGCTTGATCAGTTTGGTTGGTGTTGAATTTTTCAATGACTGAATCATCGCGATAATTGGATAGCGTCAAATCAATACGTTCAAATTCTGCAGCAATTTGCTGTTCAATTTCTTTCGGATTTATTTTGTGTTCGGCATTGGGCAGATAGGTGATGTGATAAGTGGTGCCTTGGGCAAAACCTTCCAGCTTTTGCATGTCGGATGTCGATGGATTACAGGCAGTTAGCGTCAAAGCCAGTAATAAAAAACTGAAGCGGATATTTGGTTTTGAAAAAAAACTATCAACATTCATTTTGATGATTCCTGTAATGTTAAATGTGAATTAATTGACTATTCTTAATCTGTATTGTCAATTCCGCCTAATTGTTTTATCAATAATTTTAACAAAGCATCAATTTCCAATGACATGATCGAAAAATCCAAATCAAATTGTTCGGCTTTGGTTTCGGGTTGCCGTTCACTATTGGGATCGGTGATATCACCTTCAAATTTTAAACGTTTGATTGCACATTGATCGTCTAACAAAAAGTGTACAGATTCTTTCCAGATCAGAGTGAGTTTACTTACCTGCATACCCAAATCCAGATGATTGCGGATTTCAGCAGCGGCGAGATCCTGTTTTTTGCAACGAATAATGCGCCCATCTTTGTTGGCAACCAACTCACATTCATCACCCAATTCCAATTCATTACCGACTTTGGCTTCGCGTAACCAACGTGTCATGATTTGTGTTGGCAAGTGTTTGGTAGTGAGTGGAATACAGGGAAGCGACCCCAGCGCTTCGCGCAATTTGCTCATCAAATCTTCAGCTCGTTTTGCTGATGCACTGTGGACTATAATCCAGTTGGCTTTTGGATCTATGTAAGCAAAATCCAGACGCGATCGGGTAAACGCTTTTGGCAAGAGTGAAAAAATAATGTCATCTTTTAAGTTCTGTTTTTCTTTGCGACTTAATTTTCGCTGTTCGGCATTTTCAATAGCCAGAACTTTCTCTTCAACTTGTTCCTTGATTACACCGCTCGGTAGAATTTTTTCCTGACGTTTGGCACAGATCATCATTCGTCCGTTAGTTGAATGTACCAATTCCTCTGAATCCTGGCCTAAAGGAGGAGTAAATCCATAGCGAAACAAATCCATGCTGCCGCAAGGATTAAAGCAAAATGTATTTAATTTTTCATTGAGTTCTTCGTGTGTCAGTGTCCAGCTTTGGGTTAAACGAAATACACGTAAATTTTTAAACCACATTAATTATCTTCCCCGGGCGCCGATTTTTGGTCTGGCGCCAATAAATGAATTTCTCGAATAAAAATGCCCCAAAAGGCAATAAATAAAGCAGCGACCAATGGGCCAATAACAAAACCATTAATACCAAATAAACCGAGGCCACCCAGTGTTGATAATAAAACCAGGTAATCCGGTAATTTTGTGTCTCTACCGACCAGAATCGGACGCAACACGTTGTCTACCAGGCCTATAACGCCAACACCAAATACTGCAAGAATAATGGCACTGGTGCTGTCACCTGCGGCAACCAGATAGACTGCTACAGGTGCCCAAATCAATGCAGGCCCAATAGCCGGAATCAGTGATGCAATTGCCATTAACACGCCCCACAGCAGCGCGGCTGGAATTCCCAGTATCCAGAAAATAATGCCGCCCAAAGTGCCTTGAACCAGCGCCACCACCAAATTGCCTTTGATAGTGGCGCGGGTGACTTCACCAAATTTGGCGAACAGTAATCGCTCGCGTGCATCACCCAGTGGTAAGGCGCGAATTAATAATTCAATCAGTTTGGTTCCATCGCGTAATAGAAAAAAAGTGAGATACAACATCAAACAAATATTCAAAATCAATTTAAAAGTGTCTTGCCCGACACTGATTGCTTGTTGAGCTAAAAATTTTCCACTGCTCATTGCAAATTGCATGGCAGTTTCTTTTATTTTGACAATATCAATTCCAAACTTATCGAAAAAAGATTGTAATCCTGGAAATGCAGTTCGGATTTTTTCAATTTGTTGAGCCGGACTGATTTCACCAGATTGCATACGTTGATAAATAGCCGCACCTTCATTAATCACAGAGCCGGTGAGCATAATCATCGGTAAAATGACAATCAAGATACAAACAAGCAGCGTAATAAATGCACTTAAATTGATGCGTCCTTTAAAGGCTTTTTGCAAACGTTGTTGTAAAGGATAGAAAATAACTGAAATTGCACAGGCCCAGAAAATGGTACCGAAGAAAGGTTTTAGAATCAGAATAAAACCCAGGGAGACAAGAAATAAAAAAAATAAAAAAGTACTGGTTTCCAGTTTTTGCTGCATGGCGTAGTCCCCCCATCACGGGAATCAGAAATCAGGAGTGAAATCAGGGGTTGAAATATACGTGACTGTTGTTCTGCTGTCACGAAGGCAAACAAAAACGCACTTCCAATCCCTGTGGATTTACAGGCAGGAAATCAAGTTGCCCCTGATGTATCTCGATAATACGCGCCACGATTGAAAGGCCGAGGCCGCTACCGGTTTGGTCGGCTGATTTTTGATCAGGTGATTGCCTGAAAAAACGTTTTCCCAGTGATCCCAGTTTTTCTTTGGTAATACCGGGGCCATGATCAATAACACTGATTTGAATGTGTGTATTCAATTTAACGACTTTAAGAAAAATACGAGCACCTTTGGGGCTGTATCGACAGGCATTATCGATAAGATTACGCAATAGTACAGACATTAATAACGGATGTGCGTAAATCCTGGTGTGTTTAATCTCTTCGTCAAATTCTATTTGATGGTTTAACAACGCAAATTCATATGTATGGGTTTGTATAAATCCAGGCTCATCCTGAATCGATTGAATTAATACATCGAATAAATTGATATGGGATTTTTCACCTATGGCTTTGGGGTCTAGCTTTGCCAGTGTCAGCAATTGTTGCACCAGTCTATTGCTGCGGTTAATCCCCGCCAATATTTTTTCCAGTTGTATTTGGCTTTGTTCAAGGGTTTTACTTTGCAATCCGAGTTGGGTGTTGAGTTTTAATGCAGAAAGTGGCGTGCGTAATTCATGTGCGACATCGCCTAAAAACCGGCGTTCTATATCCACCGCATTGGCAACCCGGCTCATTAATTGATTAATAGCGGTTACGACTGGCGCTAATTCTTCCGGAGTTGAGTTTTCAATATGAATGGATTCCAGTTTGTCCAGATGTCTATCTTCCAGTTGTTTTGAAATTTGATGTAAAGGTTTTAATCCGCGACGAATCACCCAAATTAAACACGCGCTCATCAATATGGCAGCAAAAAATAATCCACTGAGAGAACTCAGCAGGGTTTTTTTAACCAGTTCTTCACGAATGTCCTCACGCTCTGCCAATACAATCCATAAATTATTTTGTGGCATATATTGGGTAAAGATATGCCAATTGTGTTGTTGATAATGGGTAACGAAATAACCGCTTTCTAACGGTGATAACAGGTACAAAGGCGCAGTGGGCGTTTTTACCAATAAATTTCCTTCTTCATCCCAGAGTTGCACCGCTAATTTATTTTCATAACCATGGCCTGTGGAATGACGATCATCGTCATCAATATTGGTAAAATTATTCAGTGCTGTGAGTAAAGTGGAATTTAGTTTGTCGTAATCTATCTCATCAATAGGTCGATTTAAAAAGCTTTGCAAGATACGACTGGTTTGAGCCATCTGTGCATCATAAAGTTCATCTACTTCCTGAACTGTCACTTGTTGTGTAATCCATACAGTTAACAAGATGCTAAAACCCAGAAGGCTGAACAAGCTGACAAGAAAAAATCGCTTTAAAGACGATAGCAGCCACTGTTTCATTATGGATTCTGTGTGTTGGATTGTTTATCGACAACATAGCCAAATCCGCGCAGGGTGCGAATAAAATCTGGCGCAATTTTTTTTCGCAAATGATGTATATGCACTTCGAGCGCATTACTTTCTACATCGTCACACCAGGTATATAGACTTTGCTCCAGTTGTTCCCGACTTAAAACCCGACCGGGTGTCTCTAACAATTTCATCAGGATCATAAATTCACGACGGGAGAGGTTAACACTTTTATCCTTGTAAAAAATTTCCTGGGTTTCAGGATTAATACGTAAATCGCCATGAATCAGTTGATTGTCTGCGCGGCCAGTGGCACGGCGTGAAATTGCTCTCAATCTGGCGAGTAATTCATCCAGTTCAAATGGTTTTAATAAATAATCATCAGCACCGGCATCAAGGCCTGAAATTTTATCCAATAATGTATCGCGTGCAGTGAGTATTAATGTAGGAATAGTATTTTTTTCACGACGGATTTTTTTCAGAAAGCTAATGCCATCCATACCAGGCAAACCGACATCCAATATCATTAAGTCAAAATTTTCATGTTTAATGGCGCGATAGGCCGATTCACTGTCTTTAGTCCAGTCAACGGCATAATGGTGCAGTGTCATGGCTTCTTGCAGCGCTTCACCGAGCATTAAATCGTCTTCAACCAATAATAATCTCATCGTAAACACCAGTGGATAGCTTGTTGGTTCTGCAAAAAATGTTCAGCCTTCTCACCTTGTAACAGTGCCAGTGTTGACAAGGTACCCGCCTGAACACAAGTGGAACCCGCCACAGTGACAGATTTGGGGGCATTCTCTATAGGGTAGCCTGTTTTCGGGTTAAGAATATGGCCATAACGTTTTCCATTGCGCAATAAAAAACGTTTGGCGTCACCGCTGGTTGCCAGTGCCCCTGCAGATATTTCCAAAATTTTATTGGGTTCATATTGTTTATTTCGACTTTCTGTTTTTTTATCTGGAGCTTCTATACCGACTTGCCAGGGTTTTTGATTTTTTTGTGCACCACTGACGGCCAAATCCCCGCCAAAATTAATTAATATCGGTAGATCGGTTTGTTCCATAACCAGATGCAAGGCTTTATCTACAGCATATTCTTTACCGATTCCCCCCAAATCAATTTCCATGCCCGTCATTAGTGTTAAAAACGGTTTTTGCCAATGGACTTTGTCCCATCCAACCAAAGGTAAAATCGCATCTATATCCGGTTGCGCAGGAATTTTATCCGAGCCATCAAAAACCCATACGCGGCGCAACACGCCTGATGTAATGTCGAAAAGTCCATCGCTTAATTGATAACAGAGTTGTGCGTAATCAATTAATGCGCAGGTTTCATCGTCCAGCTCAATTGTTTTTCCGTTTGCGCTATTAATGGCGTGAATAGTATTGTCGCTGCGATATCGACTGAATTTTTCTTCAATGCGTTTGGTTTCTGTTTGCGCTATTTGTGCCAATGAATAAGCCAGGCTGGGGTCATCGGTTTCTATTAAAATTTCACACAGGCTGGCCATGGCACGAAATTGACCGAGGAAGTGTTGGCCTTTTGGAATTAAGGTTAATTCATTTTGTAAGCTGGATTTTTTCATGAATATATATTATTGCAATCCGTCGATATGATGTCATTTGCAAAATATATCCTATTCGGGAATTGCTTGCCTTAAATAAAAAAGCCCGCACAAAGCGGGCAAAAAAGGCCTAACTAAAATTCGAACGAATAGCCAACAGAAATGGTCATGGCTTCCATATCAGGCGCCAAATCCAGACCTGCTAATTCGGGTAGATCTGAACGATTCACCTCATAAGACTGGGTATATTGCTCAACACGAATATTGAATTCACTGGTTCGGCTGAATTCAATTCCATACTTGAGGCCAAATGTTATTCCACTTAATTCTGCCAGACGTGGATCAGCTGATGCATAATCAAGATTAATACTGCTACCTGTTACCTGTTGCGATTGCAAAAGATACAAATTGTAAAAATCTGCAGCTGTTTGTTGGTACCAACGCACATGAGGTTCAAAATACATATTACCGGCAAATTGATAGCGATAGCGTAAATCCAGCGTATGAGAATCTATTCCCCAATCATCGGTGTAATAACGGTACGAGAAATCAATCACATCTTCTGTCAAATGGATTTTATTTGCCCAATACAAACTGTGTCTGGTGCGCGAATCAGGTCTGCTTTCATAGGCATACCAATTATCGATATCTGCTGATGGGTGATTGACAATATTGCCTTGATCATCAAGCACCGAGAGTATTTTGTAGGGATCAGTGTGGTAACCACTTGAAGAGCCATAAGAATAATTTAATTGTGTTACCCAGTGGCGATTCATCACTTGTGTTACACCCAGCAAAACATCCAGCACATTTTTGCTTTCATCGGATCGTGTTTGTTTTAAATCTTCGTTTTCTTCACCGTAGACCATCGCGGTTAATTCAACCGGTGTACCACCAACGGGATTAATTTGATCGGCTTCATATCCCACACCGAAAGACAAAGTGGTGTTTTTGTTATTGAAGTCGCGTGCAATCGCTGCATTCAAAGCCACAGAGGTAAAGTCATACTCTTTTGAAAAATTTCCGCCAACCGAAATTTTATTGCGTTCTCCCCAAGGCTGTTCCCAGCCAAGATTGAGTGCTGCGCGTGTATCTTTAAAACTGTCATCAAGCGGCGTTTCACCGGCATCAGCGGTGTAAGAATTTTCACCTGAAGGGCCTGTAAATGTTTGCGGGTTATTGGATGCTACGGCACCATTGGGTGATGCACCGGTTAAAGAGTCCAGTGTCATTTTCATTGAAAAAATGCGTTCATCACCCAAATCTTTTTTCAATGCGACGATTGGTTCAATCGCTGTCACACGGCTATCCGATTCGGAATAAACCAGCAGCGATGAATCCACTTGCCAGGGAGATTCTTTTGCATGGCTGGTGGCAGACACTAAATTCACACTGGCGGCAGCGAGTAATAATGCAATATTGCCCGCAGACGTTTTGTGATTACTTTTGGTTGGTGGGGTGATTAGTTGCATCCGCAGCCACCTCCGCCAAAACCTCTACCACCGGTAGACGCTTCTTTACTGAAATAAGTGTGATCATCAGAAGCTGACTCTAATGGGTAAGCATTAAGTTGCATGGATTTTTTTGCGAGTAAATCTCGTTCCCAGGGTTTGACACCTAAATTTGAACAGCCTGATAACAGGCTGACGCCGATTATCAGGCTAATCATTAAAATCATTCTTCGATCAAGCATAAATTACCCCGAAGGTTGAAAATTATTGTTGGTTAATAAGTTGTTGGATTTCTGATTCGTAAATCGATTTTTTCTTCTCATGAAAGCCCAGATGTTTAAATACAATTTTCCCCTGCCGATCCAGAATAAAAGAACTTGGCATAGCAGCTACTTGATACTCGGTTGCCAAATCACCTTTAGCATCAAAAATAATTTTAAATTGAGGGGATGTTTCTTTGATAAATTGATCGGCCAAGGTTTTTTCCTGATCAACGTTGACTCCAATTACTACCAAATCTTTTCCGTATTTTTGATGAATTTCATTCATCCATGGAAAAGATTTTCGACAAGGAATACACCATGAGGCCCAGAAATCCACGTAGACCACTTTGCCTTTGTATTGTTCAATGTTTAATTCGTTGCTAGCCAATACTAAATGCGAGTAAGTTGCAACAATGATCATGCAACAGAATTTGAGAATGCTTTTCATAAAACCTCTGCTCAGTTTATTTATTACTACTAAAGCAAACCTAACTTAAGAATAGCTTAAGGCTCTTCATAAAAATCAACATCTGATAAAAATTCACTTAAGTTTCCCTTAATAAAGGGATTTTAACGTTAGTTCATGAATTTCATATCTTGTTGGCTTTAATTTTTTATCCGAATTGTCAGGTTTGTTGATTATGGAAATATCAGGGCTGAGTTACCAATCCAAAGTTTCTCCGATGGTTAAGCCTGGCTATCAATATGTTGGAGCCGTCAGGGTATGGATATTGGCTGCATTGTTTTTTTCCTTTGTAAATGAATATTTCAGCTTTGATCGAAAACTTGCAGATCTGATTTATCTGACTGGCAGCCATTCCTGGGCGCTGCAAAAAAATTATTGGTTACAACAAGTTATTCACAATGGCGGGAGAAATGTTTCCATTTTTATGGAAGTACTTGTCTTATCCCTCTACCTCGGTAGCTTCGCTTTCAACTATTTTCGACATTTTCGAAAGATTTTTTTATATCTGTTTTTATCTGTGCTTATCAGTACAAGTCTGGTCGGCATTTTTAAACACTACTTGCGCTTGTCTTGTCCTTGGGAATTTTCAATTTACGGTGGGCAATTGGAGTATCTCAGTCGTATTTCCCAACTATGGGTGGCCAACGGTGCAGGATGTTTTCCGGCTGGACATTCCAGTGCAGGTTATTCCTGGATTTGTCTGTTTTTTGTTGGAAGTTATTTAAAAAGTAATTGGCGTTGGTATGGTCTGTTTATTCCTTTATTTGCAGGACTGGTATTTGGTTTTGCCCAGCAATTACGTGGCGCACATTTTCTTTCTGATGATATTTGGACATTAACTATTTGCGGGATAACGGCTGTTTTACTTTATCGGAAAATGTTGATTGTTGATGCCAAAATTAACCCATTCATAACAGGGCGTTGATATGTTATTGGTTTCCAAATTGACGCAACTATCTGTACCTGACTTCAAATTTGAAATGTCATCTGTAAGATTGTCTGCACTCTGTTCGTTGTTAACCGTTATTTTCTACAATAAAGCATTTTTTACTGCCGCTATTGGTTTGGTTGAACATTGGAATTTTGAGAATTCGTTTTTAATTATTGGATTGACTGTTTTTCTGTTTACCCTGAATTTTATTTTATTTTTGTTATTGGTTATCCCATGGGCATTTCGGGTGATATTTATCGGGATCTTTATCTGTGCAGCTATAGCTCAATATTTTATGTTGTCTTATGGAATTTTGATTCATCAGACTATGGTACAAAACCTGATGGAAACCGATACGGCTGAAATATCCGGTTTATTGTCTGTCAACTTATTAATTGAATTTATTCTACTGGGTGTCATTCCATCATTATTCATTTTGCGAACGTCAATTGTTTATAAAAGTATTGGTTCGGAAATCTGGCTTAGGGTTCGTTACATCACCCTTGGCGTATTGATTATATTCAGCATATTGTTAATGAATACTGCCGGTTTTTCTTCTTTTTTTCGTGAGCATAAAAATGTTCGCCAAATGGCAAATCCACTCAACTTTATATACGCAAGCATCGGTTATTTTTCAAAGAATAGCGCACCAGTTATCATTCAGCCTTTAGGCAAGGACGCTCATTTATCACCACTGGGTAATAGTTTGCGCAAACCTTTGTTGGTTGTGTTGGTGGTGGGTGAGACTGCCAGAGCAGACCATTTTTCAATCAACGGATATTCGCGACCCACTACACCTTTGATGGCTAACGAAAATATTATTAATTTTTCATCGGTTGTTTCGTGTGGTACTGAAACTGCTGTATCAGTACCTTGTATGATGTCCTTGCTCACAAGAAAAGGTTATTCAAATGAAAAGGCCAAACACCAGGAATCTGTTTTGGATATATTGAGCCATGCCGGAATTGGTGTTTTTTGGCGTGATAATAATTCCAGCTGTAAAGGTGCATGCGACCGTCTGGCTTATGAGAATATCCAAAAATGGAAATTACCGGAATTGTGTAACGACCGTGAGTGTTTTGATAAGGCATTATTATTTGAGTTGGATAAAAAATTAATGACGATGCAATCTTCATCCGGGCATAAGTTAATTGTATTGCATCAAAAGGGTAGTCATGGACCGGATTATTATCACCGTTATCCCGAACAAGAGGAATTTTTTAAGCCGGTATGTAAAACCAACGAGTTACAAGATTGCTCCAGTGAAGAAATTATTAATGCTTTTGATAATACTATTCGCTATACCGATCAGTTTTTGGCGGCGACTATTGATTGGTTAAAACTCAGGAGTCCGGATTACGATACCGCAATGATTTATCTTTCTGATCATGGTGAATCTTTAGGTGAGAATCACCTTTATTTACATGGTATGCCTTATTTGATAGCACCGGATGTGCAGAAAAAAATCCCTTTTTTATTTTGGTTATCACCTGGATTTGAGCGTGATAACAATATCAATCGACAATGTTTACTTGATATGTCATCAAGAGAATTTTCCCAGGACAATTTGTCCCATACGTTAATGGGATTTATGAATGTATTGAGTCAAATTTATAATAGCCAATTGGATATATTGGCGACTTGTCGTCATTGATTGTAGCCCTTGGGTAGTTACCCAAGGGCACAGATTTTATTCATCCCGTGTATTGACTGAATCAACGACACCGTTTTTAAAAGTTATACCAAGAATACGTTTGGCAACAACTTTTTCCGAGTTAATCGAGAATAGAAAAATAAATCTTTTATCCGATTTCATTTTGCGCTCGTTAACGTATTCATATATCTCTGTGCCATCTTGATTTGACTGGATTTTATCCGGCATTCCCAGGTTAGCAATAATCCATTGTTTGTCAGTTTTGCCTGTTTCGATTTGTACCATCTTCTGTTTGTCGATATTATTGCTTTCGTTTTGATAAGTATTTTGCGTATACACACAAGCAGTCATAACGATACAAGCGAGAATCACAATTAGTTTTTTCATAGGTCTACCTCAAAGGTTAATAAAAGCAGCTCGAACGGAAAAAGCGGTTGCACAGTAGTTAAGACGATAAGCTTCTTGAGTTGGATTCAAGTAAAACTAATATTAGTTATGGATAACTGATTCCTGGCTGAATGACGCAAATCAACTGGAGAGCAACTATCAGGCTGAACCATTTATGAATGTAAAAATAAAATCAACAAACTGGGAACAAGACCAGCAAGCTTTGTACATAATCCGTCGAATAGTGTTTATCGAAGAACAGCATGTGGATGTTGCTGACGAGTGGGATGATAAAGATGAAACTGCTATTCACTTTTTGGTTGAAACCACCCGGCAACAGGCTGTCGCTTGCGCACGCTTATTAATAGAAGGGGATCTTTACCATATAGGCCGTGTTGCCGTGCTCAAAGAATATCGCAATCAAAAAATTGGTCGGCAGTTAATGCAATTCATTTTAGATTGGTGCCACCAACAAAACCCCGAAAACAAAATTTATCTACACGCACAAACCAGCCGTGTAGAGTTTTATGAATATTTGGGTTTTGTTACAAAGGGTGAAGTGTTTTTGGATGCAGGGATTGATCACATAGAAATGTGGTACAAACCTTGATGTAGGGCGGGTCAAGACCCGCCATTGCAATCATGAAAATTGATCCAAACCAATCAATTCATAACTTCAAATTGCGCGCCTATCAAAAATTTCCTGAATAATTTTTTTGTGAAAAAACCCAAGTGGTGACATCAGTGCCCGTTGGACAACTGACATATCCGGATTTTTGGAGTGACAGGCAGTAAATACATCTACTACAGAAGGGTGGTCAGCTGAAACTTTGATTAGCTTTGCTTCTTGCCCCGCCATTATTTCGCCAGGTTTTATCACGCGCGCATAAGCGCCTGTGCGACCTGCTTGAATAAAATCTTTAATAAAACCCGCATCACCCATTCGCGCCGCTAATTTAAAACAGGGTGTGCGCGGTGCAGAAATTTCGATAATGACTTCGCCAATTTCTATTCGGTCGCCAATGTGCAAAGGTCTATCACCGAAGTTTGACAGAGTGAGATTTTCACCAAAAAGTCCGGGTGATAACGTTCTACCCAATCGTTCCATCCACCAGTCATAGTCTTCCTGGCTGTAAAGATAAAGCGCCTGATCAAGCCCACCATGCACTTTGGTATCCACAATCGCATCACCGACAATCCCCAATTCATTCACTAGAACCTTACCGACAACAGGCCGCTTGATAATGCCGGTTTGCACTAAACCGTTTGGCGTATCCAGGGTTTCTTCCTGAGCGATATTAATAGAGAGTAATTTCATGGCGACCTTGATGATGGTAACGAAACATTCAAGCCTTGATATCAGCTTGAAACAACATCCGCAATAAGTTATTTGGCGTAGGTTGGGGTGAAAACCCCAACATGACCATCTTTGAAATAAAACCAAAAATTAAAAAATGAATGAATTCTGTATTCGAATACGAAACGCTGGGGTTTGCACCCCAGCCTACATTATTGCAGCGTACAAACTTCTGTTCCGTAATTGCCGCCTTTGAATTCTTTTTCGTAATAATATTTTTTGAATGTCCATTTGCCGTCTTTATTTTTGGTGAATCGTGCTATGCCGGTGCCGTAGTCTTTGGGTTCGGGATTGGTCAGCGCAAAATTAATTCCCATTACATCATTTTCTGATGCCGCTTGCCCAAGGTAGATTCCGTATTCCGGTACATCGAGCTTGAATTCATAAGCACCGTAAATTCCCGTGCTTTGTTCGGGCACCAATGTGAGTGTGACAAAACCCGTATAAGGCCCTTCGTGACTGTCTTCACCCGTGCAGTTGTAAACACCGGAGTAGTCTGCGCCTGTGTAGGGTTCTTTGGCGAAGCATAAGTTGGTGATTAGTAGGAGAAATATGAAAGCGATTTTTTGCATGATTTTTCTCTCTTGATTCGTGGTGAGTGTAGGGCGGGTCGAGACCTGCGTTTGTGGTTTTTGAAATTTATCCATTCTAAAAATACGACCGTATATTGTTAGCCTCTTTAGAGTTTACCTTCCTTGAATTCTTTTTCTAATAATTTAATGTCTTTTAGTTTTTTGTGTGGGAGATCAATTGCATACACCTTTTCTTCATCTTTGAATTTTACTTGAAACTTAATATTTATATCTGTTCTATCAAAGGGCATATCTATTGCTGCATAAATTGCTTCGAATAACACGAATGGCCAATTCGATATGGAATAACAATACGCCCCTACTATGCCATGCGGTTCATACTCTTGATGTACGCCCCAATAATTTAGCTTTGAATTTCGAATCTCGGCAACCCATGCTGCTTGTCCATGGTCAGGCATGCCAGCCAGATATGGTGATGATGAACTATGATATTGTTCAAGATCGTGAGTAAACCTATTTCTTTTTTCATATAGATATTTGTATCGTAATTTTTCAATTGTACTTTTGTCTGTAATTTCTACTCCAGGTGTAGACACATTTGGTGGAGTTTTGCCGAAGTCTGGTTTTGTACAAATATTTATGCTGGATAATAAATTTATTCTGAACTTTTCAGGAATTAAGTCTATACCTTTATAAAAAGCTTTTTTAACACCATAAATATTTTGATGGTATTCAGATAGTATTCTTGCAGATTCGACAATATCTGAGTTTGGAGGTATTTTTTGCAGAGCCGCCTGTACTTCATCTTTATTGAGTTTCTGCTTGCTACTCAGCCAGTTTTTGAAAGTTAAGAATTCTTCTGGTTGGCCTAGTTTATCAAAGCATGTTAGCAATAAATAAACTGATAATGATTCTCTGGTATGTCTTGGATGTTTCCACCATTCGTCTTCGTCATCATCAGGATAACTCTCATGTCCTCCAAGCTTATCTGAGTCTTCTAAAATATCCTGTGCGAGCTTTAACCTAAAAAGCACTTCTTTTTTGATAGAATCTTCAATCATTATTCGCATCCATTTAACCAATAGCGCAATTCGGGCGTAGGTTGGGGTGCAAACCCCAACATGACCATCTTTAAATCAAAACCAAAAAAATAATACGTGCGACCGACGAAAAAATCGATTTCTATTCGAATACGAAGCTACGAATATCGGTAATCATTACATCAAATTGAAAGATGTGCGATTGGCGGGATTGGATTGATCCCGCGTTAGGCGCCAGGTTCGTACGCTAACACTGGACTTAACCATCTTTCAACTTCTTGCACGCTTATGCCTTTGCGTTTTGCCAAACTTTCTACCTGATCCTTTTCGATTTTATCGGTGTTGAAATAAACGGATTCGGGGTGGGCGAAATACCAGCCGGAGACTGCGGCGGTAGGCAGCATGGCGAAGTGTTCGGTTAGGGTGATGCCGGTATTTTTTTCGGCGTCTAATAACTGGAACAATTGGGTTTTTTCGGTGTGATCCGGGCAGGCGGGGTAGCCGGGGGCGGGGCGTATGCCTTTGTATTGTTCTTTGATTAAATCTTCGTTCGATAAATTTTCGTCGCGGTCATAGCCCCAGAATTCTTTTCTGACGCGTTGATGCAAATGTTCGGCGAAAGCTTCGGCCAGGCGATCGGCCAAGGCTTTCACCATAATGCTGTTGTAATCGTCGCCTTTGTTTTGATATCCCTTTGCCAATTCTTCTGCGCCGATTCCCGCGGTAACCGCGAAGCCGCCGATATAATCTTGTTTGCCGGTTTCTTTGGGTGCAACAAAATCCGCGAGTGAATAATGGGGTTTGGTTTCGTTGCCTTGTTTTAAATGTTGTTGGCGAATGTGATGCAAAGTTGAAATTTGTTTTCCGTCTGCGTTGTAAACCGCAATATCATCATGATCCACTGTGTTAGCGGGCCAGAAACCAATTACGCCGTTAGCACGAATTAATTTTTCATCGATTAATTTGCGCAGCATGGTTTGCGCGTCGTCCCACAAATTTCTTGCGGCTTCGCCGACGATTTCATCTTGCAGAATTTTTGGATATTTTCCGGCGAGATCCCAGCTGATAAAGAAAGGCGTCCAGTCGATAAAATCCACCAGCTTATTCAAATCATAATCTTCAAATACTTTTATGCCGGTGAAAGCGGGTTTGGGTGGTGTGTAATTATCCCAATCCAATTTTAAACCTTTGGCAATAGCTTCCGGGTAACTGCGCACCGTGCCGCGTGGTTTGCGGTTGGCATTGCGCTCGCGTACTTCAACATATTCCTGTTGCAAATCCGCAATAAATTTCGGGCGCAATTCATCGGATAACAAGGTGCTGGCAACACCCACAGCGCGTGAGGCATCAGGTACATACACGACTTGATTGAGTTTAAATACGGGATCAATTTTTACCGCTGTGTGCGCTTTGGATGTAGTGGCGCCACCAATCATCAAAGGTTTGTTGATGCCGCGCCTTTCCATTTCGCGACCGACAAATACCATTTCATCCAATGAGGGTGTAATCAAACCGGAAAGACCGATGATGTCGCAGTTTTGTTCTATGGCGGTGTCGAGGATTTTATCGCAAGGTACCATCACGCCCAGATCAACCACTTCAAAATTATTGCATTGCAATACCACGCCCACAATATTTTTACCAATATCGTGTACGTCGCCTTTTACTGTCGCCATTAAAATTTTGCCATTGGGTTTTGAGGCTTCGGTTTTTTCGGCTTCGATGTAAGGTTGTAAATAGGCGACTGATTGTTTCATTACGCGCGCGGATTTCACCACTTGCGGCAAAAACATTTTGCCTGCACCGAATAAATCACCTACCACATTCATGCCATCCATTAATGGGCCTTCGATTACATCCAGTGGGCGAGGGTAAAATTGTCGAGCTTCTTCAGTATCAGCTTCAATAAAAGTCGATACACCTTTTACCAAAGCGTATTCAATACGTTTGGCGATGGGCAATGAGCGCCATTCCAAATCTTCTTTCTTTTCGCCACTGCTGCCATCGCCGCGATATTTTTCGGCAATCTCCAATAGCGCTTCAGTGCTGCCTGAATGACGATTTAAAATTACGTCTTCGACTTTTTCTTTTAATTCGGCGGGAAGATCGTCATAGACCGCGAGTTGGCCCGCGTTGACAATCCCCATATTCATACCGGCTTTAATCGCATGATACAAAAATACCGAGTGAATGGCTTCGCGAACCGGGTTATTACCACGGAAGGAGAATGACACGTTGGACACACCACCGCTTACACCCGCGTGTGGCAAGTTGTTGCGAATCCAGCGCGTGGCTTCGATAAAATCAACCGCGTAATTATTGTGATCATCAATACCAGTAGCCACCGCAAAAATATTCGGGTCGAAAATAATATCTTCCGGCGGGAAATGTAATTTATCCACCAAAGTGCGATAGGATCTTTCACAAATTTCTTGTTTGCGTGCCATGGTATCGGCCTGGCCTTTTTCATCAAACGCCATCACCACCACAGCGGCGCCGTAACGCATACACAATTTGGCTTTGTGTAAAAATTCTTCTTCGCCTTCTTTCAAACTAATGGAGTTAACAATGGGTTTTCCTTGAATGCATTTTAATCCGGCTTCAATCACGTCCCACTTGGATGAGTCCACCATAATCGGCACGCGGGCAATTTCTGGCTCACCTGCAATTAAATTTAAAAAACGCACCATGGCTTTTTCGGCATCCAGCATGCCTTCGTCCATGTTAATGTCGATCACCTGTGCGCCGTTTTCGACTTGTTCCAGAGCGACTTCCAATGCGGTGGTGTAATCTTCTTCAACAATTAATTTTTTAAATTTGGCTGAGCCAGTTACGTTACAACGTTCGCCGACGTTAACGAATAAAGAATCTTTGGTGATATTAAAAGGCTCGAGTCCCGACAAGCGACATGCTGGTTCTATGTCAGGAATTTTGCGCGGAGGATATTTCCCCATTACATCCGCCAGCGCTTTGATGTGTGCAGGCGTAGTACCGCAACAGCCGCCGATAATATTTAAAAATCCGCTGGCTGCGAATTCTTCAACAATCGCCACCATTTCTTGCGCGGTTTGATCGTATTCACCAAATTCATTGGGCAAACCCGCGTTAGGGTGAGCGCTGACAAAACAGCTGGCAACACGCGACATTTCTTGCACGTATTGACGCAATTCTTTTGCGCCCAACGCACAGTTCAAACCCATACTGAGTGGGCGCGCGTGAGCGAGTGAATTATAAAAAGCTTCAGTGGTTTGACCGGAAAGTGTACGGCCGGATGCATCGGTAATAGTGCCGGAAATCATAATCGGCAATTCGAAACCGACTTGATCAAAATATTTTTGCACCGCAAATACAGCAGCTTTGGCGTTGAGCGTATCGAAAATGGTTTCGATCAAAATAATATCGGCACCGCCTTTGACTAATGCATCAGTCGCTTCAACATAATTTTCGACCAGTTGATCAAAAGTCACATTGCGTTTGGCGGGATCATTCACATCCGGCGAAATCGAACAGGTGCGACTGGTTGGCCCAAGTACACCGGCAACAAAACGGGGTTTGTTTGGATTATTCGCGGTGAATTCATCGCACAAGTCGCGTGCAAGTTTTGCGGCGGCGAAATTTAATTCGGGCACCAGATCTTCCATGTCGTAATCGGCCATGGAAATGCGAGTGGAGTTAAAGGTGTTGGTTTCGAGAATATCGGCACCGGCTTCAAGATAAGCGCGTTGGATTTCGCGAATCACTTGCGGCTTGGTGATACAAAGCAAATCGTTATTGCCGGCGATATCCATGTGGTAATCCGCAAAACGCTCACCGCGATAATCCGCTTCCTTTAATTTATAACTTTGGATCATGGTACCCATGCCGCCATCCAAAATCAGAATGTATTGTTGGATAGCCTGATGAAGCGCGGAAATACGGGTTTGCAGTGCAGCTGGAATCATGGGGAACCTTTAATCTGAAGCATGAAAGCTATATCAAAAAATCTTGATATAGAAAAATGCGCAAATTCTAACAGACCTTGTTGGGATGAGCGACTAAGATCAAGTAAACCCCATCCTAACCTCCCCAAGGAGTAGTTGTGAGGGTGAAATTATGAGGCTCAAATCATGAAATACATTCAGATTATTAGCATCTCAATAGCCATTGCAGTTTCAGCCTGTGGTGGGGGTGGATCGAGCGGTTCCAAATCATCAATGTCTCAATCCAGTCGTGTTTCGTCGCTATCAACTTCTGTCAGTGTCTCTTCAAGTTCGCAATCGGTCAGTTCGTCGAGTTCAACATCAATTGTTGTGGGTTTGGATTCCCGTCCTTCCAATACCACATGCCTTGCCCCTGAACCGGTTGCAACAGGTACCACACAAATTCAATGGCAATTGGCATTTACACAATTACCGGCAATTTCAAATCCTTCGAATTTATTTCAATTACCCGGCGATGATAGCCATTGGTATGTAATGCGACAGGCGGGATATATTTTGCGTTTTGATAACAATGCAAATGCCAATCAATTAACGCAAGTTTTAAATATAGACCCAGGTGTCGATTCATCTCAGGATGAGATGGGCTTGTTGGGTTTTGCAATTCATCCGAATTTTTCGTCTAACCGTTTTGTATTTTTGTTTTACACAGGCCGCGATGCCAATAACGCAATTGAAACCCGCATTGCACGATTCACGGTAAACACTGAAGGTTTTTTTGACGCAAATTCAGAAGTAGTTTTATTACGATTCACTCGTCCTTATGGCAACCACGTTGGTGGGCAAATGGCGTTTGATAATCAAGGCTATTTGTTGATTTCATCCGGTGATGGAGGATCTGGTGGCGATCCACATGAAAACGGACAAAATCAAACGAATTTGTTGGGGAAAATTTTGCGTATTGATGTGGATCGAACTGAAAATGGTTTGGCTTATGCGATACCTGTGGATAATCCTTTTGTTGGGCAAAATAATATTGCAGAAGAAATTTGGGCCTATGGTTTGCGCAATCCATGGCGATTCAGTGTTGATTCGGTCACCGGTGATTTATGGGCAGGTGATGTGGGGCAGGGTGCGTGGGAAGAAATTAATCTAGTCACTCGCGGTGGCAATTATGGTTGGGGAGATATGGAAGGTGATAGTTGTTATTCGGGTCGCCCGGGTTGTTCAACTGCGAATAAAATAAAACCACTGTATTCGATAAGCCATAACACGGGTGCATGTTCTGTTATTGGTGGTTATGTTTATCGTGGTACTGCATTTCCTGCTGCTTACGGTCGCTATTTTTATACGGATTATTGTGAAACAACTGTACGTTCTTTGATACGTCAAGCCAACGGCAATTTAACTCACACTGCCTACAATCAAGCAGTTGCTGATTTGGTTTCGTTTGCAGAAGACAATCATCGTGAACTTTATGCGATTGGTCGTGGCAGTGCAGGGCAGCAAATTGTGCGCATGAATGTTACCAATACCGGATTGATTGCGGGTTCAATGCCGACACAATTATCAGCAACCGGTTGTGTGCAATCCTCGAATCCAAAAAATCCGGCCAGTGGCATGATTGCTTACGATGTTAAATCGGCGCTTTGGTCTGATGGTGCGGATAAATTGCGATTTTTATCTTTGCCAAATGATACACAAATTGATGTCAATTCAATTGGCGATTTTAATTTTCCTGTGGGCAGTGTGTTGATGAAACATTTCATCCAGAATAATCAATATATTGAAACACGATTATTTGCACATACTGCCTTGGGTTGGCAGGGTTTTAGTTATGAATGGAATGATCAACAAACGGATGCAACACTCTTGTCTTCTGCAAAAGATAAAATGGTAGGTGGTGTGAATTGGCATTATCCCAGTGCAGGTGAGTGCCTTGAGTGTCATACAGCAGTTGCCGGTTTTTCATTAGGACTTGAAACGGCACAACTTAACCATGAATTTTTGTATACGCAAACCAATCGCACAGCCAATCAATTGGCTACGCTGCAATATTTGGGATTATTTAAAAATAATTTGACCGACCAACAATTAAATCGGCATTTTTATTCATTAACCGATAGTGCGAGTCTGGAACAAAAAGCCAGAAGTTATTTGCATGCAAATTGTAGCCATTGCCATCAACCCAATGACACTTCACCTGTCGATATTGATTTGCGATTCAATTCTTCGTTGAATCAAATGGGTGTATGTAATCAACCACCACAAGCGGGTGATTTGGGCGTCCCGAATCCACTACTCATTGCACCAGGTGAACCTTTGCGTTCAGTATTGCTGGAGCGCATGAAAGTCAATGACGCGAATAAAATGCCTAAAATTGGCAGGAGTGAAATGGATCAAGCGGCGGTAGATGTGATCAGTGAATGGATTGGGGGATTGGTGGGTTGTAATTAATTTTTTACGCCCTTAATTAACAACCAAAGTGGAAAAATCAACTCACCAATAAATGTAAATTGGGTCGCCGTAATTGTGCGGTCGGGCATAAATAAAAATGTTAGAAAATCCACCAGATAGCCGATGCCGGCAATAATAAGCAGAGCTCCTAATAAGGTTGGAATTTGTTTTGATTTGATAATTAAATAGGCAAGAGGAAACAGCCACAATCCCCAGAAGATGTGAACAATCACCAAGCCATGTTCATGAAGCGACAGCATGAAGATACTGGCATTTTTCAATAACAGGGGATCTATCTGGTTGGAAAATTTATTCGCCAGTAACAATACGCCCAACAAATTCAGCTCGTTGATAAAGGCGATGGGAACGCTAATTAATACGAATATGACCATGAGCCTTGCGACATTTTTGTTGACCTGAACAAATAATTTGTACAAGGTAAGCACCAAAAAAATGTAAATGGTTTGTTGGATCAACCAGCTAACAATACCGGTTCGTATCATCAAATCATTTGAAGAAATGTTTTGCATGGTTAATTGCGGGTTGCCATGTATGAAAGTGCTAAACCAAACATACATACTAAAAACGGCGAAGGGCAGCATTAACAAATATAAACTGCCTGCAAGCCGGGCATTACTTCGATTGTCTGAATATTCGGATACAGTCGAATTACTCATACGAAAAAACCTCGTCAATAGAGCGATTAAAAACCCGTGAGATTTGAAAAGCCAATTCAAGAGAGGGGGAGTATTTACCCATTTCTATCGCAATAATTGTTTGACGAGTGACGCCGACTTTTTCGGCGAGTTGTTGTTGGGTCATTTCACCCTGATGAAATCGCAGAGTACGAATATTATTTTTGAGTGTAGGTTTTGACATGTTAAAAACCGCGGCGGTACTGAATGATTTTGACTATGCCGCTGAATATTTCGCCAAGCGCCAGGCTAAAAATAATGATCTGGAACACGATTGTTGCAGGGTAACCTTTCCATAGCAGAAGCATGGAGGTGATGAACCCCAATGTAAAAACGAGATAGGAAACCTGTAGTCCATTGAGTTCAATCATTTTATCCCGCTCATCCACTATGGATGCTTCGCAGGATGGATTGCGAATCGCAGAGATTATTTTCAATAAACCCTGCAAGCCAAAATTGGTGGCCGCCGACGCGATCAATAGAAAAAAGATGCTTTTACCCACCAAACGAGCATCCGTTTGGTAGTCCTCCCAAGAGGCATGAAGTATCAGGCAATAAGCCCCCAACACAATCACCGTACTGATCAGCGCTATATAGACGTTCTTCTCTGCATTACCCATTGATGGCCTCGAAAGGTCAATTAAACTTAACAAAATGTAAAATTATTAATACATAATGTCAAATATATTTTACATTATGTGGGTTGGTCAGATGTGCGTTGTTTGCTCAATCGTATAAACACGAGGCTCAGCGACAAATGCAGGGATGGTAAGTGGGAGTGCGGTGAATAAAATATCGATTTGATGGGGTTTTCTCGTTTAATGGTCAAAAAATAATCCTGATGGCAGGGCTCACAATAAAAATACGTAAAATGCTATGACAGCGATTGTAAAATCCTGATGCCTTAAAACCCAAGTGGCAGTAGAATACCCGAGTAATTTAATCAGGTATAAGCGGTTAAGGTTGTTGTTATGACGGTTAATGTAGATATCACCGAGTCAGCCCAGGACTATTTAAAGTCGTTGCTGGACAAACAAAAAGACAATGAAAACATTGGGATTCGTATGTTTGTGGCGAATCCGGGAACTGCCCAGGCTGAAACCTGCATAGCTTATTGTCGTCCCGGTGAACAAAAAGAAGGTGATGTGATTGTTCCTCTTAAAGGTTTTAATGCTTATTTTGAGGAGCGCAGTATTCCCTTTTTGGAAGATGCCAAGGTTGACTACTCACCTGATCGTATGGGCGGCCAACTGACGATCAAGGCACCCAATTCCAAAATGCCCAGGGTTACTGATGACAGTCCATTGGAAGATCGCATCAATTATGTGTTGTATAACGATGTGAACCCAAGTCTTGCATCACACGGGGGCAATGTCAGTTTGGTTGAAGTGACACCGGATATGATTGCTGTTTTAAAGTTCGGTGGTGGTTGTCAGGGGTGCGGGTCGGTTGCGATTACATTAAAGCAAGGAATTGAAGTGCAATTAATGGATAAGCTGCCTGAATTAAAAGGTATTCGTGATGTTACGGATCATACTGATCGCACTAACGCCTATATGTAAATTGTTTTGTAATAAAAAAGCCCGATTTTTGATCGGGCTTTTTGTTTTTTAGTGAATCTGTGAGCACTTTTACTATTTCAAATGCCCCAGATTTTTTTGCACGACCTGCAAAGTGGATTTAAATACTTTGGGTGATCCGGCAACTATGTGGCCTGTTGCTAAATAATCTGTCCCGCCGTTGAAATCACTGACTAATCCACCTGCCTCAGTGACTAGCAATACACCTGCTGCTATATCCCATAAATTCAAATTCATTTCCCAGAAAGAATCAAAACGTCCTGCTGCAACATAGGCCAGATCCAGCGCTGCCGAACCGCATCGGCGAATACCGGAAGTTTGGCCTGCAATTTCTTCAACACATGCGAGATAAGGTTTGATGTTATCCAATGCCAGGCCACTGAAAGGAAAGCCTGTGCCGATCAATGCGCCTTCGAAACTTTTCCGGTTGGAAACCCTGATACGACGTCCATTTAATGCTGCGCCACGGCCGCGGCTTGCAGTAAATTCTTCGCGTTTAATCGGGTCGAGAACAACAGCGTGTTCCAGCTGGCCTTTATAAATGCAGCCGATGGAAATTGAAAAATGAGGGAGGCCGTGAACAAAATTGGTAGTGCCATCGAGTGGATCAATTACCCACTCGTAATCGGAATTTTTCCCCTGAATAAAACCGGATTCTTCGCCGCGAAAACTGTGGTCAGGATAGGCTTTGCGCAAGTGATAAATAATTTCCTTTTCTGATGCGCGATCAACCTCGGTTACAAAATCGTTTCGACTTTTGGTTTCAATTGTTACCAGATCAACACGTTCAAATGCCCGTTCAATCAATTCAGCCGCTTTGCGTGCAGCACGCAGGGCAATAGTCAACATGGGTTCCATAAAGCACCATCAAAAAAGGCCAGGGGAAAGGGATTGTAAAAGAGCGGGGGTCGCAGGTATCACAAGTACCTCACACCAAGGTGGCGCATTCTACAGAGGGAAAGCTGGTATGGCTAGCCAGTTGCCAATCGAATATAGGATGGTTAGAGTTGCACGCTTTTCACAACAGGAGAGTTTTATGTCAGGCAGGAGGAAGTTTTTTTTAATTTTGGTTTGTGCATTGGGCATATCAGGATGTGAGACCCAGGAGAGTGTGATGAACCTGGATTTACGTGATAACCATGCCAATGGTGGTCAGGTTCAGCTAAATCTTGAGCGCTCGCCAACACAGGTTATACAGGTCGAAATTGATCACACCAAGACTCGGGATGAATTTTTTCTGCGCGGCGAATTTAATGCATCCGGTGATGGTGAAGAGCGATTACTGGATCTTAATCAAAAAGATTTTGAGCAATATGCATTGGTTGGCCCTGGCGAGGTGATGTCCACGCACAACATCCAGCGAATCAATGCCCGCATGATTTTCAAAATAGATGACTCAGGTCGATTTCAATTCTCTCTGGCGCCACAAATTAATTTTTTGCATTTGAACAGTCATTATTCAGTTGCTGATCAATCGTTAAATTTTAATATGGATAAAGCCGGTTTGGGATTTCATGTCAATATGAAATTTCCTTTGTATAAACAGTTGAGTTTGAATATTTCAGAAAATCGTATTTTTTACACAGGTAGCTCTGATGATTCTGTGTTTGCAATTTATTTTCGTATAGAGCCAGCAGACAATTGGTACCTTGATATAGGCCGTTATCGTAATTATCTGGATTTGGGAAAAGACATGAATATTTCTTACGAACAGAAAGTTCCGACAGTTAAGGATTGCTACGAAAATTGTACCTATGCTTATGATGGCAAACATGATTCCAATTTTACTCTTGCCGCTGAAGGGTTCCGGTTGGGACTGGGTTGGAATTTTTGATTTTGTGTCATGTTTGATTGAAGTATGGATTGCATGCGGGAAAAATTGATTCTGGTTCTCCTGAATAAACAATTTATTACAAAAGAGTGGCGCTGCAAAAGTCTATTGGTGATGACTTATTTTTCTCAGGGTTTAGCATATGCGGACATTCTGAAGTATTTGAATGTAAATCAAGCCGTAGTTAAATTCTCGTAATGACAACAGGAAAATAATCATGAATAACCGATCATTATCAGTTAATTGGAGGCTCATCCAGAGTCTCAAATTATGTGCGTTAATATGTGTCATCTTTTCTTTTGGTTTGCACGCGCAAACCATCATCACACCCGCTTCAGGCGTCACTTATATTGTTAAACCTGACTACCGTAAATGTGCTTTTCCTATGTGCGGTGGATGGTTTTTAACACCAGTCAATCAATACTCCATCACATTGCAAACAGAAGATGAGGCTTATGCATCTGCAGCTCTGTTACCTAACAGCATTTATGTCGCTTACATCAATTACAAGCGCATGGGATTAACGGCAAAACAAATCGAAGAATTGCAAGCAGCGATACGTGCTGAGCAGGCACTGTTGAAGGGGGTTGTTGATGTCAGGAGTAAAACCCTGGTAGCAACCAACGCGTGGGTAGGCGCCAACAAAAATACCGCAGTAGGCCCTTATTTGAATGTCACCAGCACAGGAATAGTCTGCATTACGACTCCCTGTCCTTATTTCAAAGCCAATGTGATCAATACCAGCTACTCAACAGAGTTTCATGATCTTTCATTTGAAAAATCCGGCCTTGATGACAATCAAATATTACAAGCCTGGACTGCTATATCGACGGGTGGACTGGTGCTCACAGGAACCCGATATGAATCAACCGGATTCGATGAAACCGGAGCTCCGCCACGCACCGGTATTGGCATAGCAGCAACAAAAGTATTTTTTGCATTTCCTCCTGCGACCAAAAGATAGGTCAAGTCAATCTAAAAATTCCCGGCATGTCCGGGAATTTTTTATCCGGTTTTTTGTTACACTGCGCGCCCTTTTGACTTTAAGCCGCAATATTTGCCATGAGCACAAATCCTTTTCGCAATATTCGTATCGTTCTGGTGAACACATCCCATCCTGGCAATATTGGTGGCACTGCGCGCGCCATGAAAAATATGGGATTGGAGCGACTCTATCTGGTAGAGCCGCAGGATTTCCCTTCTGATCAAGCTGTGTGGCGTGCGGCTGGCGCAACCGATGTTCTGGACAATGCAGTGGTCGTGCAATCTTTGGATGAAGCCATAGCGGGATGCAGTTTGGTAGTCGGCACCAGTGCTCGGGAGCGACGAATCCCATGGCCTTTACTGGATCCGCGCCAGTGTGGTGAAAGTGTCTGGAACGAAGCACATCAACACGAAGTTGCAATTGTGTTTGGTCGTGAAGATCGAGGGTTGACCAATGAAGAGCTGCATAAATGCAATTATCACGTACATATCCCATCCAACCCTGAATACAGTTCTTTAAATCTCGCCACAGCTGTTCAGGTGATTACCTATGAAATTCGCATGGCTTATTTAATGGCAACGGAAAACAACACTTTACCCCGGCATCAATGGGATTTTCCTCCGGCAGATGCCCAGGCACTGGAAACTTTTTATACCCATATTGAAGACACTCTTGCTCAATTGGATTTTCTGGATAAAGACAACCCCAAACAAACCATGACACGTTTACGTCGCCTGTTTAACCGTGTGCGCATGGATCAAATGGAATTGAACATCTTCCGTGGAGTGTTGACTGCGATGCAAAACTACATTTTTTACACTGGGAAAGTGGTGACGCGATTCGGCATCAAAGGCGATATGGATAGTTTGAGGGAAGCGGCGAAAAGCTCACCTCGAAGTGAGGACTAGCTCCTCCCTTTGGCAAAGGGAGGTTGGGAGGGATTTAAGATAGTCAGTTTTTATGAAGATCTTAAATCCCCCCTGGCCCCCTTTTTCAAAGTGGGGAACTAAACGGCCCAGTGAAATTTGGGGGTTACGCCAATCAGAATACTTGAGTAAAATAGTCAACTTCTACCAGTCGGCTTGATTTCACAGGAATTCAACATGCGTCTTACTACCAAAGGTCGTTATGCGGTTACTGCAATGCTGGATTTGGCATTACATGCTGAGCGTGGTCCGGTGAGTTTGGCCGATATCTCCGAACGACAAGGGATTTCACTTTCCTATCTGGAACAACTCTTTGCCCGTTTGCGCCGGTTCAATCTGGTGAAAAGTGTGCGTGGCCCTGGTGGTGGTTATCAATTGATGCAGGAAACCAATCAAATTTCAGTGGCTCAAGTTGTTGATGCAGTGGATGAATCATTGGATGCAACACGCTGTGAAGGCAAAGGTGATTGTCATCATGGAGAGGTCTGCCTCACTCATCATTTATGGGAAGATTTGAGCAAACAAATACATGTATTTCTGAGCGGGATTTCCCTTGCCGATTTGGTTGGCCGTTGCGATATCCAGGCGGTAAGTCAACGACAGGATCAACGGTTGCAGTCCACGGATCGTATTGCATTAAGTGAAATTTTTTAATGTTTGGGATTGATTAATTGCGTAAACCTGTTTATCTCGATTATGCCGCTACCACACCTGTAGCACCTGAAGTAGCGGCACAAATGCAGGCATGTTTGACCCTGGAAGGTTGTTTTGCCAACCCCGCATCACGTTCGCATATTTATGGCTGGCAAGCAGAAGAGAAAGTGGAAGAAGCGCGTTTGCAGGTTGCCAGTTTAATTAACGCTGATTCGCGTGAGATTGTGTGGACCAGTGGTGCAACCGAAGCCAACAATCTGGCTCTAAAAGGAATTGCTGAGACTTATCGCCAACAACATCCGGTCGGTGGGCACATTCTGGTGTCATCGATAGAGCACAAAGCAGTTTTGGACGTGGTCAGTTGGTTGGAAACACAGCATTTTTCAGTGACGCGAATTGCGCCTGATAAAGAAGGAATTATTGAACCCCAAATGCTGGAAACCCATTTGCGTGCAGATACTTTTTTGGTCAGCATCATGCATGTGAATAATGAATTGGGTTCGATTAACGATGTTGCTGCAATCAGTGAAATTACACGGGCGCGCAACATTATTTTGCATTGTGATGCGGCACAAAGTGCAGGAAAAATTACTGTAGATGTAAAACAATTGGGTGTCGATTTGTTGTCACTCTCAGCTCATAAATTTTATGGCCCCAAAGGAATTGGTGCTTTGTATGTGCGTCGTGCAGGCGAGATTAAAGTCGCCTCACAAATTCATGGTGGTGGACACGAACGCAATATGCGCTCCGGCACTCTGGCAACACATCAGTGCGTTGGTATGGGCGCCGCTGCAGAATTGGCGCAACAACTGTTAACGGAAGACAGCAAACGAATTGCAGAATTGCGCAATCAATTATGGCAGGGGCTTGCTGATCTACCGCATATTCGTCGCAACGGCGTGACCAAAGATGCAATCAAACGTTCGGTCGGCGGGATTTTAAATATCGCTTTTGCAGATGATGAAACACAAGGTTGTGATGGTGAAACTTTATTGTTGTCTTTGCGCAATTTAGCTGTATCCAGCGGCTCGGCCTGCAATTCTGCCAGCATGTCGCCGAGTTATGTTTTAAAAGCCATTGGTTTGAGTGATGCGCAAGCCCAGGCTTCTTTACGTTTTAGTCTGGGGCGTTACACCACCGCAGAAGAAATTGATTTTGCAATTAACGAAATACGAACAGTCGTTAATCAATTGCAAAAAAATACGGTAAATACCTGAAGGTAAAAAATGTCAGAACAAGTTGAACATTTAATCAAGAAAGATTATGCCGCCGGTTTCTATACCGAAATCGACGCTGAAACTTTGCCGCCTGGATTAAATGAAGATGTCATTCGTTTTATTTCTGCCAAAAAAAATGAACCCGAATGGTTATTGGATTGGCGGTTAAAAGCTTTTCGTTCCTGGCAGGACATGACAGAACCTGAATGGGCGCAAGTCAAATATGACGATATCGATTTTCAGGCGGTGTCTTATTATTCCGCACCAAAATCCATGGACGACAAACCGAAAAGTTTGGATGAAGTCGATCCGGAATTATTACGCACTTATGAAAAACTTGGCATTCCATTGCATGAGCAAGCTGCGCTTGCCGGTGTTGCGATGGATGTGGTGTTTGATTCTGTTTCAGTAGTGACCACTTTTCGTGAAAAATTAATGGAAGTGGGCGTGATTTTTTGTTCGATCAGCGAAGCAGTTCAGAAATATCCGGAATTAGTAAAAAAATATATGGGTTCTGTGGTTCCACAAAAGGATAACTATTACGCTGCATTAAATTCTGCTGTTTTTTCAGATGGATCATTTGTTTATATTCCAAAAGGTGTACGTTGCCCAATGGAGTTATCAACCTACTTTCGTATTAATGAACGCAATACCGGGCAATTCGAGCGCACATTAATTGTCGCGGACGAGGGTTCGCATGTCAGCTATCTTGAGGGTTGCACGGCACCACAACGCGATGAAAATCAATTGCATGCGGCAGTAGTGGAGTTGGTAGCATTGGATCGTGCGGAGATAAAATATTCCACTGTACAAAACTGGTATCCCGGCGATGAAAATGGCAAAGGTGGCATTTACAATTTTGTGACCAAACGTGGTGTTTGTTTTACCGATTCGAAAATTTCCTGGACGCAAGTCGAAACCGGTTCTGCCGTCACCTGGAAATACCCCAGCTGTATATTGCGTGGTGATAACAGTGTCGGTGAATTTTATTCGGTAGCACTCACTAATCATTATCAGCAAGCCGATACAGGAACCAAAATGATTCACTTGGGTAAAAATACCAGGTCAACCATTATTTCCAAAGGTATATCGGCGGGAAAAAGCTCCAATGCTTATCGCGGTTTGGTACGTATTAATCCTGGCGCAGAAGGTGCGCGTAATTACACGCAGTGCGATTCTCTGCTGATTGGCGATCAATGCGGTGCACATACATTTCCCTATATAGAAAGCAAAAATCCATCGGCTGTGATTGAACACGAAGCCACCACATCCAAAGTGAGTGACGATCAATTATTTTTGTGTCAACAGCGCGGACTGGATGCAGAAAAAGCGGTATCCATGATAGTGAATGGTTTTTGTCGTGAAGTATTCAAAGAGTTACCCATGGAATTTGCAGTGGAAGCTGGCAAGTTATTAGAAGTGAGCCTTGAAGGTTCTGTTGGTTAATCAGTTCGAGCAAAATTTATGTTAAGCATTACCAATTTACATGCAAAAGTTGAAGACAAAGATATTTTGAAAGGATTAAACCTGAAGGTTAATCCGGGCGAGATACATGCCATCATGGGGCCCAATGGTTCGGGTAAAAGTACCTTGGGTTATGTGTTGTCGGGTCGTGATGGTTATGAAGTTACTCAGGGCAGCGTTGAGTTTGCAGGAAAAAATTTACTGGATCTCGAAATTGAAGAGCGTGCGCATGAGGGATTATTTTTAGCATTTCAATATCCTGTTGAAATTCCAGGTGTAAGTAACATGGAGTTTTTGAAAGCTTCAGTTGATGCCAAACGCAAGTATATGGGTTTGCCGGAATTATCTGCTATTGAATTTATGAAGCTTGCACGTGAATCCAGTAAGCGGGTTAATTTGGATGCCGCTTTTTTAAAGCGCGGTGTTAACGAAGGTTTTTCTGGCGGCGAAAAGAAGCGTAATGAAATTATGCAAATGATGTTGTTGGAACCCAGACTTTGTATTCTCGATGAAACTGATTCGGGTTTGGATATTGATGCACTGCAAGTGGTTGCCAAAGGTGTGAATGAAATGCGTTCACCGGATCGCAGTTTTATTGTGGTGACTCACTACCAACGTTTGCTGGATTTTATTGTGCCTGATTTTGTGCATGTATTATCAGGCGGTCGAATTGTCAAAACCGGCGGTAAAGAATTAGCCTTGGAACTGGAAGAAAAAGGTTACGCCTGGTTGGATGAGGCGGTTTGATTCATGAGTCAATTTCAACAACATGCCTTACAACTGGCCAACCAAAAAATCGGTTTGAATTGGCTTAATGATTTTCGCGAACATGCGGTGACTCAATGGCAAAACACTCTCTGGCCGACGAAAAAAACCGAAGCCTGGATGTATACACCACTAACAGAATTGCAAAAAAATATCGATTTCGTTTGGGCAAAAAACCATGCCTCATTTCAGTCTATCAGTGACCTTATTCCAGTTGACGCAATTCGTTTGGTGTTTGTGAATGGAATATTGGATGAGCAATCATCCAGTGAGTTAACTGCTGAAATAGTGCGTTTTTCACAAGCCTCTGCTGAACAACAAAAAATTATCAAGCAACATTTGGGCAGTGTGATCGAAGGCGATAAGCATTTATTTTCCGGGCTTAATAATGCATGGTTGGATGAAGGCATTTTAATTCACCTTAAAGCCGGGCAGGAATTATCAAGGCCCGTTTATCTGGTACAGGTTTCACAGGGTAGAGTGTCTTATGCCATCAATCATCGTTTGTTGGTTGTGCTTGAGAAAAATAGTCGTGCAGAAATTATTGAGCATTTTATTTCAACGACTGAAAATCAATCGCATTTCGTTAATGCAGTGACTGAAATAATTTTGCATGATAATGCCTGTTTGCATCATTACAATCTGCATATGGAAAATGAACAGCAACAGCATATAGGTGCTGTGCATGTGAATTTGGGTCGCAATGCAAAATTACGTGCATTTACTTTGGCGCTGGGCAGTCAGTTGATGCGTGTTGATTATCAATGCCACCATCGCGGGCAGGGCGCTGAATTGGATTTGCAAGGTATCTATTTGCCGCGCAACCAACAACTGGTGGATTATCATACCAATGTTCAACACTGGGTGCCGCATTGCACCAGTAATGAAATTTTTCGCGGCATTATCAGCGATCAGGCGAAAGCAGTATTTAATGGGCGAATTCACATTCATCCACAAGCACAGAAAACTCTGGCGGAGTTGAGCAACAAAAATTTGCTGACATCCAACAAAGCAGAAATTAATACCAAGCCTGAATTGGAAATTTATGCTGATGACGTCAGGTGTGCTCATGGTGCAACGGTCAGTCAATTAAATGCAAATGCACTTTATTATTTGCAAAGCCGCGGTGTTTCGCGTGCAGATGCACAAGTTATGATGAGCTTCGGTTTTATTAATGAATTACTGCAAGCAGTTGAACTCGATGCTGTTCGCCATTATTTGTCACCCAAACTTGCCCAATTGTTTGGTCGTCAACAATTATTGGATGAGGTTGAAACCTGATGAATGTATTTAATTCGGGTAGACCCTTTGATGTTGAAAAAATTCGTGCTGATTTCCCAATTCTTCATCAGCAAGTAAACGGACAGCCTTTGGTATATCTGGATAACGCAGCTACAACGCAAAAACCCAATTGTGTGATTGATGCAATTGCTGATTATTATCGTCAGGACAACAGTAATGTGCATCGAGGTGCGCATACTTTAGCTGACAGGGCAACAGTCAAATTTGAAGCGGCGCGTGACAAGGTTGCAAAATTTATTAATGCAAATTCGTCCCCATGTATTATCTGGACGCGCGGTACTACAGAAAGTATTAATCTGGTTGCAGCATGTTGGGGTAGTCAAAATTTACAAGCAGGTGACTGTGTGCTGGTATCGGCAATGGAACATCACTCGAATATTGTGCCTTGGCAACTGATCGCTGAAAAAACGGGGGCGGTTGTCCAACCTATTCCTGTTGATGCTACAGGCACTATTGATATGTCAGCATTTGCTTCAATGTTAAATACAAAAGTGAAAATGGTTGCTGTAGGGCATGTATCCAATGCGATGGGCACAATTAATCCTGTCGAAAAAATTATTGCGCAGTCACATGCTGTTGGTGCAAAAGTATTAATTGATGGCGCACAAGCGGTGAGTCATTTTACTGTTGATGTGCAAAAACTCGAGTGTGATTTTTATGTGTTTTCTGCGCATAAATTATTTGGTCCTACCGGCTTGGGTGTACTCTACGGAAAAAAAGAATTGCTGGAATCCATGCCTCCTTATCAGGGCGGGGGTGAAATGATTGAATCAGTCAGTTTTGCCAACACTACATTTAACCAATTACCTTATAAGTTTGAAGCGGGTACACCGGATATCGCCGGTGCAATTGGTTTGGGTGCAGCGATTGATTATTTGAATCAGCTGGATCGCGAGACGGCCTCTGCACATGAAATGGCGCTCTTGCGTTATGCAGAAGAAAAAGCGCGAGCAACTTCCGGCGTAAAATTAATTGGTACAAGTGCAAACAAAACATCTGTGATGAGTTTTTTGGTTGAAGGCGCACATCCTGCTGATGTAGGTGTCTTATTGGATAAGCAGGGAATTGCTGTGCGTACCGGCAACCATTGCGCGCAACCGATTATGGATCAATTCGGAATTCCGGGCACTGTGCGTGCGAGTTTTAGTTTTTATAACACCTTTGATGAAGTTGATCGTTTATTTGTTGCGATTGAAAAGGTGAAAATGTTTTTGTTGTGAGTGACCCTCACCCTAACCCTCTCCCGGAGGGAGAGGGGATTGGCACCTCCCTTTGAAAAAGGGAGGCGGGGAGGGCTTTAAGATGGTCGCAATTTTTAAGATTTTAAATCCCCCCTAACCCCCCTTTTTCAAAGTGGGGCACAGTTCCCTCTCCCTTTGGGAGAGGGCCAGGGTGAGGGCAATTAACCGGAGGTCATCATGTCAGTAGAAACCTTTAATCCCAACCAACAAACTGTTTCAGTAACAGCGGCGGCGGCTGCACATTTCAAACGTGAAATTGAAAAAAAAGATGCAAAAGCAGTGCGTTTGAGCGTGAAGCAAAGTGGTTGTACCGGTTGGATGTATGTTGTCGATTTGGTTGAGTCAGCGAATCCGGATGATTTGCATATTGAAATGGAATCAGGAGCAGAATTATTGGTTGATCCAAAAAGTTTATCGATTGTGGGCGGTACGGAAATTGATTACGTCATGGAGGGTGTGAATCGTCAGTTGAAATTTATGAACCCACGCGTAAAAGATTATTGCGGTTGTGGTGAAAGTTTTAGTGTAGAGAATTAATTATGTCTGAAAGACGAATGGTGGTGGCATTGGAAGATTGTCCGGCGCGACGTGTGCCGGATGGAACACCGTTGACCATCCCCAAAGATACTTTTGTCACCATTACCCAATCGCTTGGAGGAAATTACACCCTGACGTATCACGGGCAAATGGTTCGTGTTGACGGTACTGATGCTGACAAGTTGGGGCTCGAATCTGAAACATTGGAATTCCCGGCGCCGGTTGACGACAACATCGCAGAGGATCAGGTTTGGTACGCGCTGGGTACAGTTTATGATCCCGAAATTCCGGTCGATTTGGTGAATCTGGGGTTGATCTACTCAGTGAAAATTAATCAGGAATCCAAACAGGTTGATATCCAAATGACCCTGACAGCACCGGCTTGCGGTATGGGTCCGGTGTTGGTGGGTGATGTTGAATACAGGGTTCGTAAGGTGCCTAACGTGAAGTCAGTGAAAGTTGAGTTGGTGTTTGATCCACCCTGGGCCCGTCACATGATGAGTGAAGAGGCGCAATTGGCAACGGGGATGTTTTACTGATGACCCAATTTGGCGTAGATGTTACAGCTGACGAAATAGTAGAAGCTCTGGGATTTTTCGATTCCTGGGAAGAAAGATACAAGTACATTATCGACTTGGGCAAAGAGCTGCCGCCCATGGCTGAAGAGTTACACACTGAAGACAGGCTGGTTCGTGGTTGCCAAAGCCAGGTTTGGTTGGTAGAGGAATATCGCGATGGCAGGCTTTATTTTCAGGCGGATAGTGATGCTTTTATTGTCAAAGGATTACTGGCTGTGGTGCTCGCTGCATTTAATGGTAAAACGCCTTCGGAAATACAATCTGTGGATATTGCGGACTATTTCATTCGATTGGATCTACTTCAACATCTAAGTTCCACCCGGGGGAATGGCCTTAAATCCATGGTGAAACGAATTCAAGATATAGCTGCAAGCCTTTAATTTTCTGTCAGTTTTTCGATTTCAGACCATACAAAATCGGGTAAACCTGCGTATAATCCGCGGGTTTTGAATTTTATGGACGGGAACCAACAAACCCTGTCCTTGTCGATTGAAAGTGGTGTGGAGACCCCCGATGGCTGTTGAACAAACCCTATCTATTATTAAACCGGATGCAGTGCGTGATAACCATATTGGTGAAATTGTTGATCGTTTTGAAAAAGCAGGATTAAAAATTGTTGCCCAGTGCATGATGCATTTGAGCAAAGCAGAAGCAGAAGGATTTTATGCAGAGCACAAAGGTAAGGGATTTTTTGATGGTCTGGTTGAATTTATGACATCTGGCCCTGTGGTGGTTCAGGTTTTGTCAGGTGAAAATGCAATTGCATTGAATCGTGAGATTATGGGAGCGACGGATCCGTCAAAAGCAGCCCCGGGAACCCTGAGGGCATTGTTCGGTACAAAGATTAGTTCCAATGCTGTTCACGGTTCGGATTCACCAGTTTCTGCTGCACGTGAAATTGCGTATTTCTTTGCCAGTCACCAAGTGATTGTTCGTTAATTATTTTCAGGTTATTAATATGAGTCAAACGGCTGCCAATATTCAATCTGTTGCGATGAGTGATTCATTGTCTCCAGTTGCAGCCAATCCTGAAAAAATCAATTTGATGGGTTTGCCTGAAGCCAAACTCGTTGCGTTTTTTGAATCCATTGGTGAGAAAAAGTTTCGTGCAATTCAGGTGATGAAATGGATTCACCAATTGGGTGCCGACAACTTTGATGATATGACCAATGTCAGCAAAGATTTACGATCCAAATTAAAAAATATTGCTGAAATTCGTTTGCCGGAAGTGGTGCAACAATTTGACTCTGCAGATGGGACACGTAAATTTTTAATTCGTGTCAGTGGCGGCAATGTGATTGAAACGGTTTATATTCCCGATGGTGATCGCGGAACCCTGTGCGTCTCATCGCAAGTCGGTTGTTCGTTGGATTGCAGTTTTTGTGCAACCGGCAAACAGGGATTCAATCGCGATTTAACTGCTGCAGAAATTATCGGGCAGGTTTGGATTGCAGCCAAATCATTTGGCCAGCTCAGTGGCACCGGGCCGCGTATGGTCACCAATGTGGTGATGATGGGCATGGGTGAACCTCTGTTGAATTTTGACAATGTTGTCGATGCAATGAATCTGATGATGCACGACAATGCCTATGGCATTTCCAAGCGTCGTGTAACTTTGAGTACATCCGGTGTTGTGCCGCAATTGGATCGTCTGAGTCAATATACTGATGCTTGTCTGGCGATTTCATTACACGCTCCCAATGATGAGTTGCGTAATGAATTAGTACCAATTAACCGCAAATATCCGATTGCTATGTTACTGGATTCTGCCAAGCGTTATATTGAAGCCATGCCGGATACCCATCGTAAAATTACGATTGAATATACCTTGATTGATCAAGTGAATGATCGCCCGCATCACGCAAAGGAATTGGCAGAACTGTTGCGTAATATTCCGGTAAAAATAAATCTGATTCCATTTAATCCGTTTAATCTTTCCAACTATAAACGTGTCAGCAATAACGCATTGCGCAAATTTCAGGAAATATTAATGGAAGAGGGCTACATCACCACTGTTAGAACTACTCGCGGTGATGATATAGATGCTGCCTGCGGACAATTGGCAGGGCAGGTAAATGATATCACTCGTCGCAGTGAACGTTATCGAGCGCAGTTCGATGACGTGCAATCAATAAAAATAATTGGTCAGTGATCGCAATCATCGGAGTTTTTATGAATCAAATTCAGTTGCTTCGTTTTGCTTTGATTTTATTTTGCGGGTTGTTGTTAACTGCTTGTGTGACAGAAAGGCTCGATGGAAAGCGAAGAATTGTTGATAAAGAAGAGGCTCTTAAACAGCATATTCAATTGGTAGAAGGATATGTCTCGTTAAAAAACCGTGAGTCGGCACGTCACCATATTCGAAAAGCCATGGAAATCAATAAAGATTCTCCACAAGTGCTGGGTGCTTTGGCATTGGTGTACCAGTTGGAGGGTGAAAATAAATTAGCAGAAGAAACTTACAAAAAAGCGATCAAGAAAAATAAAAATTTATCATCCATAGAAAATAATTATGGCTATTTTTTATATGGATTGAAGCGTTATGAAGATGCTTTGGTGCAATTTGAAGCAGCAGCAGCAAATCTGGATTTTGATGATCGCGCTGCGGCTTTGGTTAATGTAGGACGTTCTTCTTTATTGTTAGGTAATAAATCCCGCGCTAAAGCAGCTTTTGAACATGCAGCTATATTGAAGCCCGGGTTTCCCGATCCTTTTATTGAGCTGGCCGGTATTTACTTTTCAGAGCAGGATTATCCAAAAGCAAAAGAATCTTTGGATAAATTTATGAATTTGGGGCAGCAGACGCCGCGCGCGCTGTTAATGGCGATCCGGCTTGAGCGGATGTTTGGTAACAAGGATAGAGAAGCCAGTTACGTACTGGTTTTGAAAAATCGATATCCTTATTCAAAAGAATATTTGGAGTATCGGCAAACACTCATGAACCAATAAGGGGAATTGAAATGACAAGCGATTTCGACCCTGCTGCACCGGAAGTTAACCATTCCTCCCCGGGAAAAATTTTGCGTGATGCAAGAGAAAAACTGGGTCTTACCGAGGAACAGGTTGCCAGTGAGTTGTATATGACCTTGACCAAGGTGAAGGCAATAGAGTCAGATCAGTTTAATCGTTTGCATTCAGATACTTTTATTCGTGGATATTTACGCACTTATGCCCAATTGGTTAAGGTTGACCTTAATGAGTTAATGTCAATTTATGACAATCAGGCAAAAATTCTTGGATTGAAAGAAGTTTTTGTGCCGCCGAAACAAGAAGCATCTGCGAAAAAATTTTGGCAATCAGTCGCCGTATTAATAGGTGTACTGTTATTAATGTGGTTGGTTTCTATTTGGTTTTTGGATAATCGAAAACAGGATAATTATTCCAATATAGGTGTTGCCCTGTCTGAAAAAATAGATGCTGAACAGAGCATTGCTATTGATCAAACTGTTCAAAATTTTGATTCGACAGCGGTATCTTCAGAGGGCGCTATTGTTGATCCCAACCCGAATGGGATCCATCAAAATTCTGCGCAGGATCGCTTGGAGTTTTATTTTCGGGATGAGTGTTGGGTTGAAGTGAGTGATGCCAATGGAGATGTGCTGGCAACGGAACTCCAAACAAAAGACAGTCAACTGAGTTTGACGGGTAAACGGCCGTTTGATGTGAAGTTAGGAAACTCACCTGCGGTAAGTTTGAAACTGAATGGTGAAGAAATCCGACTGGTACCAACATTGGGTACCAATGTATTGGCGTTGAAAGTAGGTTCCAGGTTAGGAAATTAATATGCATTGTGAGTCTCCGATTAAGCGTCGCAAATCCCGCCAGATAATGGTAGGTAATGTTCCCGTGGGTGGGGATGCGCCGATTTCTGTGCAGAGCATGACCAATACAGAAACGACAGATGTTGCTGCGACTGTTGAACAGATTCGTCGTATTCAATTGGCGGGTGCAGACATAGTGCGTGTGTCAGTTCCGACTATGGAAGCAGCTGAAGCTTTCGGCGAAATTCGTAAACAAGTGACAATACCTTTGGTTGCGGATATTCATTTTGATTATCGTATCGCGTTACGTGTGGCGGATTTGGGTGTGGATTGTTTGCGTATTAATCCCGGCAATATTGGTCGTGAAAAACGCATTCAAGCTGTTGTTGATAAAGCACGCGATTTGAATATTCCAATACGTATTGGTGTTAATGCAGGCTCGCTTGAAAAAGATTTGCAGAAAAAATACGGTGAACCAACACCGGATGCGCTGGTCGAATCGGCCTTGCGTCATGTTGAAATTCTGGATTCATTAAATTTTTACAATTTTAAAGTCAGTGTAAAAGCCTCTGATATTTTTATGGCGGTTGCGGCGTATCGAAAACTGGCAAGGCTAATTGAACAGCCTTTGCATTTGGGAATTACTGAAGCAGGTGGTTTGCGTTCGGGTACAGTGAAGTCCTCAATTGGTTTGGGACAATTATTGATGGATGGAATTGGCGATACCATTCGGGTGTCGCTGGCGGCTGATCCAGTTGAAGAAATTAAAGTCGGTTGGGATATGCTGCGCAGTTTGCGTTTGCGCAGCAAAGGCGTGAATTTTATTGCGTGCCCCAGTTGTTCACGTCAAAACTTTGATGTGATAAAAACCATGAATGAATTGGAAACCCGTGTTGAAGATATTACAACACCGATTGATGTTGCAGTGATTGGTTGCATAGTCAATGGCCCAGGCGAAGCCAAAGAAGCTGATTTGGGTTTGACTGGTGGTACACCAAACAATTTGATTTATATCGATGGCGAACCCAACCAGAAATTGAGCAATGAAAATCTGGTCGATAATCTCGAACGTTTAATTCGTGAAAGAGCAGCGAAAAAACAAATTGAATTGGATGCGGCGGAAAAAAATATTATTGCGAGAGCCTGACCCCACCCTAACCCTCCCCTTGCCAGGGGAGGGGGTAAGGCTCAAGCCTGAAAAAATTGTAAGGTTTTAAATTGAAAAAAATTCAAGCAATACGAGGAATGAATGATTTGTTACCAGCGCAATCTCCGATTTGGCAGCTGGTGGAATCAACATTGATCGATATTTTACAGCGTTATAGTTATCAGGAAATTCGTTTTCCAATCGTTGAATCAACAGACTTATTCAAACGCTCTATCGGTGAGGTAACTGATATCGTTGAAAAAGAAATGTACACATTTGAAGATCGAAATGGTGACAGTTTGACTTTGCGACCAGAAGGTACTGCTTCTTGTGTGCGTGCTTGTGAAGAACATGGATTGCTTTATAACCAGACGCAACGTTTGTGGTACATGGGTCCCATGTTTCGTCACGAGCGTCCGCAAAAAGGCCGCTATCGACAGTTTCATCAGTTAGGTGTTGAAACCTTTGGTATGCAGGGGCCGGATATTGATGCGGAAGTTTTATTGTTGAGTGCAAGAATTTTACGTGAGTTAGGTGTCTTACCTGCAGTAACTTTACAGATTAATTCATTGGCAAATGCAGAATCACGCGCAAATTACAAAGCGGCACTGGTGGAATATTTAACACAAGTGCAATCAGAATTGGATGAAGACAGTCAGCGTCGGTTGACCACTAATCCGTTGCGTATTTTGGATTCCAAAGATCAAAAAACCCAGGCTTTGTTAAATACCGCTCCGGTATTGTTGGATTATCTGGATGAAGAATCAGCACAACATTTTTCCGGATTAAAAAAATTATTGGATGCTGCCGGCATTCAGTATCAGGTGAATCCGCGTTTGGTTCGTGGTTTGGATTACTACGGAAAAACAGCATTTGAATGGGTTACCGATAAACTGGGAGCCCAAGCCACTGTTTGCGCAGGTGGTCGTTACGATAATCTGGTTGAGCAGTTGGGTGGAAAACCAACGCCTGCCGTTGGTTTTGGAATTGGATTGGAACGGTTGGTTTTACTGGTTCAGGAAATGCAGGAATTGCCTGCGGAACTAAGTCAACAAACAGATGTATATTTGGTGGCGGTTGGAGACGTTACCGAACAAGCCATACAATTGGTTGAGCAATTACGTGACGAATTACCTTATGTACGTTTTATGTTGAATTGTGGTGGTGGTAATTTTAAAAACCAATTGAAAAAAGCTGATAAAAGCGGTGCTGAAATAGCTTTGATTCTGGGTGAAGATGAAGCCAAATCAGGTCAGCTGGTCATAAAACATTTGCGTGAAGATATTCCGCAACAAACTTTATTAATTGCAGATGCTGTGCGTTATTTGCAATCCTTTGAATAATCATTAAGCCTTAACAGGAGTCTATTGTGAGTGTACATTTAACTGAAGAAGAACAACTTGAAGTACTGAAGCGCTGGTGGAATGATCACGGTAAAAAAGTGGTTGGAGTTTTGGTGATTGGTATTGCTGGATATTTGGGATGGGGTGCGTGGCAAGATCAGCAACGCATCAAAGCGGAAAAAGCGTCAGCAACTTATGAGCAACTGATTAAAATTATCAATCCGGAACCGGGTAAAACCATGACAGATTCTGATCGTACTTTAGCTAAACAATTAGCTTCAGAACTTAAATCAGGGCGCAAGGATTTATACGCAAAAACAGCTGCATTGTTTCTGGCAAAAGTTGCAGTGGAAGAAAATAAATTGGATGAAGCTGCTGCAGAGTTGCAATGGGTTTTAACAACAAAACCGGATATTACTACCGAGCAAATCACTCGCTTGCGATTGGCAAAGGTACTTACAGCCAAACAATCCTATGATGATGCTTTAGCTCAAATTGCTTTGGAGCCTGCGTCAGCACTGGTGAGTGAATATTCCGAGGCTCGTGGCGATATTTATAAATTGAAAGGTGATCTGGATAAAGCACGCGAGTCATACTCTGCTGCATTGACGGCAACCAATCCGCAACAACAAGAGCGTTTTATGTTGTTACAAATGAAAGTGGATGACCTCAAATTATTACAACCCTCTGTTGAAGTGAGTGCGGAGAAAGCACAATGAAATTTGTCTCCAGTCGGAGCTTGACCCTTTGCATATTGCTGGTGTTGATTGGATTGTCAGGTTGTTCTTTTTTTAAAAAGAAAACCGGAAATGAGCCCATGGATCTGAAAGGTTTTGAAGAAACAGCCGATATAGATAAGGAATGGTCACGAGGTATTGGTGAAGGTCAAAGTAAAGGTTTTAGTTATTTGGTTCCGGCAATCGATGGCGAAAAAATTTATGCTATAGATTACCGCGGAAAACTGGTTGCTATGAACAGTAAAACCGGTAAAAAACTGTGGTCCAAGAAAGCCGTACGTCCAAAATTAAGTTGGTGGGGTTGGATCAAGAGCAGTCTTAATCTGGAAGATGTTGATCCCGATTGGCAAGTTAGTGCAGGTTTGGCTGTTGAAAACGGGCTGATTTTAATTGGAACTTATGCAGGTGAAGTAGTCGCTTTCCATAGTGATGACGGTACAGAGTTATGGCGTCATCAACTTCCGGGAGAGGTTTTGGCGGCCCCTCATACCAACGGCAATATAGTGGCAGTTCAAACGCTTAATGGAAAACTGTTTGCTCTCGATGCCAAAACTGGTAACCGACGTTGGTTTTATGATAATCCACCACCGGTTTTAACTTTACGCGGGACAGCTGCTCCGGTAGTGACAGACACCACGGTTTATGTTGGTTTTTCAAACGGGCGTTTAATGGCATTTAACGCAGATGATGGTGCCATATTATGGGATCAACGTGTTGCAATGCCCAAAGGTCGATCTGAATTGGAGCGTATGATTGATATACATGGTTCGCCATTAATCAATGGCGGCATTTTGTATGTGGGAACTTATCAGGGAAAAATTACTGCCATATCCAGAGGAACCGGTTCCAGTATTTGGACTAAAGATGGTTCTACCTCTGAAAATATGGCGGTGCAGGGCGATAAGCTTTTTGTCGCACATTCAGATGGAAAATTGGTTTGTTATAACGCATCAAGCGGAGAAATAATTTGGATGAATGAAAAACTTTTGCGTCGAAATCTCAACTCCCCGCAAGTTGTCGGTGATTACGTTGCAGTGGTGGATTTCAAGGGGTACCTGCATTTCTTAAATCAATCCGATGGCGAGTTTGCTGCCAGAACCCGTGTGGGGCGCAAAGGTGCCAGAGCACCAATGTTGACTGATGGCGAGCGTCTTTATGTATTTAACAATAAGGGCAAATTAATAGCCTTTACCATAGAAGCAGAGAAGCCGTGATAATTATTGTTCATTCCTGAAATTTTTTCAGGAATGAACAATCTCGTTTTTATTGTGTAATTAACAGATTGTTTATTGAAGGACAAAAGCACGCGATATCATCAAGTAACCTTCCGGGTCGTACAATCTTAGATCTTTTCCTGTATACGGAAAATAATCGTTGTGGAACCAGTAAATTTTAGCCAATTCTGCAAAATATTCCCTTTCGTTTTTTAATGCATAAGCTCTTGCCATATTTTTGCCGTAACTATTTCTGACGTTGGTATATAAATTTTTCTTAAGTGCATTTTGATATGCATCCATGTTCATTTTGTAAATACGATTGTAATGTAGATAATAGTAGGCATGGCTAAGTTCATGAATAGCAAACATGAGTGCGAGTTCATCCGGGTATGTCAAATATTCGTAAGCGGATCGAATAACAATACTATGATCAAACTTTGGCGACGTGGAATTGTTTTTTGGAAAATACCATTGCCCACCATGTCGTCCGCCTGTACGGGATTCATTACCTGTAAACAAAAAATAATTGACTTGATCGAATTGAACGCAAATGCTTTGCGTAAAAATTTTACAAGCTTTGTCTATGTTGGATGAGAGTTTGGTGGCAGCTTTGGATAATGTTTTTGGTGCGGTATCCAGTAATTTTTTTTCAGCTATGATTGGAATGGAGTATCCCTCTATTGGCAGATATTCACGAAATGCATAGTTGTAGAATTCCTCGCTGACAACAGATCCAAATTGTGAATGAATGTTGTGATTTTTCACTTCTATTTTTTCGACATCATCCTGATTGTTGCTATTTTCATAGCCACTGCATTTTCTTTTATTGTCAGTAAAAATGGGTTGGCCATTACTATTCAAACATCTGAAGACTTCAGCGTACGCATAATCAAATCTCAAGAAAAGAATAAAAACTAAAATGAAAGAGGTTTTCATCAATATCCCTGTGGTCGGTGAAAAGGTATGAAACTATTGGCTTTTCATTCTAGCTTCTATATTCTGGTCAAGGATAGATATTCCCCACGCTTGGCCCGGTATTTTGCCGGTTTTGTTCTTTAATAGAGGTCACACCAAACCCATTGGTGAAGAAATTATGATTCCAGTTATTGCCTTGGTTGGCCGTCCCAATGTTGGTAAATCCACTCTGTTTAATCGCCTGACTCGCTCCCGTGATGCGTTGGTTGCTGATTACCCTGGCCTTACACGTGATAGAAAATATGGCGAAGGTTGTATCGATAATCGCCGTTTTATTGTGATAGACACTGGCGGTATCAGTGGCGAAGAAGAAGGTATTGATAGTGTTATGGCCGGGCAATCACTTCTTGCTATTCAGGAAGCGGACATAGTGCTGTTTATTTTGGATAGTCGTGAAGGCGTGAATCAGGCGGATTACATCATCGCACAGCATCTTCGTGTGAATAACAAAAAGACTTTTCTGGTGGCCAATAAAATAGATGGAATGGATCCTGACATGGCCTTGGCACCTTTTTATGAATTGGGCATGGGCGATGTCTTTCCAACCACGGCAACTCATGGTCGCGGTGTGAAGTCCATGATGGAAGAAGTATTGGCTGATGTTCCCGAGTTGCCGGAAGATTTTCAGTCAGAAGATGCAACCGGTATCAAGATTGCGGTGGTTGGAAGACCTAATGTTGGCAAATCAACATTGGTCAATCGCCTGTTGGGAGAAGACAGGGTTGTGGTATTTGATGAGCCTGGAACCACTCGCGATTCTATTTACATCAATTACACCCGATTTGATAAACCTTACACCATCATTGATACAGCCGGTGTCAGGCGTCGAAAGAATATTGACCTTGTTGTTGAGAAGTTTTCAATTGTAAAAACCATGCAAGCCATCAGTGATGCCAATGTGGTCATTCTGGTTATGGATGCCAGCGAAGGTGTGGTTGAACAGGATTTGCATTTGATGGGCACCACCATAGAAGCCGGGCGGGCATTGGTAATTGCGTTGAATAAGTGGGATGGTCTTGATGATGGTCACAAGCAATACGTAAAAAATGAAATTGAGCGCCGTTTGAAATTTGTTGATTTTGCCAACATCCATTTTATTTCAGCATTACATGGCACTGGTGTTGGTAATCTTTATAAATCAATTGAACAGGCTTTCAGGGCTGCTACAGACAAGTTTGGAACTCACTACCTGACACGAATATTGCAGGATGCTACACGCGAGCATCAGCCACCAATGATTCAAGGGCGTCGCATAAAATTGCGCTATGCCCACTCGGGAGGGCATAATCCGCCCATCATTGTGATCCACGGTAACCAAACTCAGGATATTCCCGGGCATTATGTTAAGTATCTGGAGAAAACATTCCGTCGAGTTTTGGATTTGCATGGAACACCGATACGGATTGAGTTCCGTACCAATGAGAATCCTTATGCGGAACGTAAAAAGAAAATGACGCAGCGTGAATTTATTCAACTGCGACGTAAGCAAGAGCGTAATGCCAAGAAGCAACCCTAACGTTTTTGACAGTAATTGATCAAATGAACCTATCCGGTAAGAAGATTTTGATTTTGGATGATGACCGAGACTTTGGGTTACGGTTGTCCATGGATCTGTCGGGATTGGGTTTTCATCCATTAACAGCTCATAATGCCGGGGATGTTCCGGATTTATTGAGGCAATTACCTGATCTGATTCTGATTGATATTCATTTTTCCAATTCATCCGCTATTTCAATACTTCAACAAGCACAACAAGAATTGAACCCCCCGGTAATTTTTCTTGCCGACACTCTGGAGACATCGGAGTTATTGGTGGCATTACGTATGGGAGCAAAAGATTATCTTGAGAAGACCAATTTGGATGTGCAGGGGTTGGCTTCATCTATTGAAAAAGCGCTCTCTGTACCGGATTCCGGTTACCGCGAACAACTGGAAAAAGCTAATCGCGAATTGCGTGAACATCTGCGTGTGCTGGAGCGTGATCAAACAGCGGGTCGCCGTGTTCAACGTAGATTAATGCCCAAAGGTCTCAAAACACCGGAGGGTTACAGGATTGAACACGCCATTATTCCATCACTGTTTTTAAGTGGTGATTTTATTGATTACGCGCAAATCAAACAGCGTTATCTTGCATTTTATTTGGCGGATGTATCGGGCCACGGCGCTTCGTCTGCATTCGTTACCATTTGGTTGAAGCATGTCGTTAGCCGCATGGTGCGCGAGGAAGGTTTGTTTAGTGACTATCATTCCTTTGAGATGGGGTGTGCGCAAATGTTGCAGCAGATTAATCGCGAATTGATCGAAACACGCGTTGGGCATCACTTAACTCTTTTTGTCGGTGTTATCGATACGCAGACACGACAAATGCGATACGTTGTTGCCGGCCATTTGCCCTTGCCTGTATTAATCGAGCAGGGTGCTGCTGTGTATCTTGAGGGCCAGGGAAAGCCTGTAGGAATATTCAAGGATGCCAGATGGCAAATTTATCATCGCCAATTACCGGAAAATTTTGCATTAATTTGTTTTTCAGATGGCGTTCTGGAATTGTGTAATAAAAAAGATTTGGCGGAAAAAGAAGCCGATTTGCTTAAAAAATTATCCTTATCGACTGGCAGTCTGGAATCAGTCTGCAATACTTTATCTATCAATCAGGTACAAGATAACCCTGATGATATTGCAATTTTGTCTATTTCCCGATTGCCAGAATTGCCCGGTTAAAATTGAGGAAGTTAATGAATCCTGGTCAGATATTAGTTGCCGATCATCAAGGGGTTTATGTTATTAAACTGATGGGTGATGTGCGCCTTACATTTTGTATATCGTTCGATCAATTTATTGACACAATGCTGGCAGATCCTGCGTTGATTTCGATTTTGTTTGATTTATCCGATGCCGAAGCTGTTGACAGCACCACGCTTGGGCTTATGGCAAAAATTTCTCTACTGGGACAGGAAAAGCGAAACATCACACCTGTGATTCTGGCAACCAATTCCAGTATCAATCGCATCCTGCATAGTATGGGGTTTGCCGATATATTCAGTATTGTTGATCATTTGGATGTTGATTTATCAGCCAGTAGATCCCTTTGTTGTAATGATCAAAACGAAGTATTGATAAAAGAACGTGTGATAGAAGCACACAAAATTTTAATGAGTTTGAATCAGCAAAATACTGAGACGTTTAAAAATCTGGTACACATGTTGGAAGATAATTAAGTTATTTCAGTTTTATAAAAAACCCGGATTTCTCCGGGGGTTTTATTGTCCAAAAATCAATTCATTGATTTCAATAATTTTTCCAGTGCCTGTTGATCTTTCACAAAGCCACGAATACCTTCAGCCAATTTGTCATTAGCCATTTGATCCATGTTCATAGCGAAGCGGAAGCTGGCTTCGGTGTCTTTTAATTTAGTAATGGCTTCGCCTTTGTTATCGGGTGACAGAACGCGTTTCAATTCACCCTGGCTTTGATCCAGTTCTTGCAAAAGTTGTGGACTGATAGTTAAGCGATCGCAACCCGCAAGTGCTTCGATTTCACCAATATTACGGAAACTGGCGCCCATCACCACTGTTTTATAGCCATGTTGTTTGTAATAGTTGTAAATATGACGAACGGATTGCACGCCGGGATCTTCTTCAGCGGTGTATTCTTTTTTGTCGGTATTGGCTTTGTACCAGTCCAGAATTCGGCCCACGAATGGAGAAATGAGGAACACACCTGCATCGGCACAGGCAGCCGCTTGATTGAATCCGAACAACAGCGTCAGGTTACAGTTAATACCTTCTTTTTCCAGTATTTCCGCAGCGCGAATACCTTCCCATGTAGAGGCGAGTTTGATGAGAACACGGGACTTATCGACACCACCTTTGGCATAAAGATCAATCAGGTGGTGTGCCTTGGCAATACTGGCCTTGGTATCAAACGACAAGCGTGCGTCAACTTCGGTGGAGATTTTTCCGGGGATAATTTTCAGAATTTCCATGCCAATGCCAACAGCCAGATGATCACCGGCGGCGCTCAATTGTTCAGCACTATTGCTAAAATGTTTGCTGGCCGCGATAGAGGCAGTAAGAAGATCCTTGTATTGCGGCATTTGTGCCGCCTTATAAACCAGTGACGGATTGGTAGTGGCATCAAGTGGTTTATATAAACGCATGGCTTCTATATCGCCGGTATCGGCGACAACATCGGTGTACTGCTTAAGTTGTTCAAGTTTGCTGGCCACAGTGATTTTCCTGTAAAAATTAACGAAAAGGTTGATTGCCGTAATAATTATGGTCTTTTTGACTTTTATATTAAAGTCTTGTCTCGAATATTGTATCCAGAAAAATGCCTAAACAAAACCTGAAATTCAGTGACAATAGCGCTAACTTCTTGATAGATAAGGGGCATTCTGCTAATCTTCGGCCCCTGCTGATTTGTCCGACTTTGATTTTATAGAGAAAGATTTTCTGCAGCGGTAGTGGCAAACAACCCCCAGCCTGAGGATGCCATCTACTTATCATTAACTGACCCGCATGACTGGCCGCGCGGTATGCACAAGCCTGATGTCCGGCTTTGTGTTTTCAATGAAGGTAATACCATGAGTATGAATGAAAGTTTTGCAGAACTGTTTGAAGAAAGTTTGAAAACAGTGGATATGGTACCGGGTACCATAGTAACTGGCGTAGTGATTGATATCGATAAAGATTGGGTCACTGTACATGCCGGTTTGAAATCAGAAGGTGTAATTCCTGCTGAACAATTCCGTAATGAGTTGGGTCAAATTACCCTGCAAATTGGCGACGAAGTTCAAGTTGCCCTCGAAAGTGTTGAAGATGGTTTCGGCGAAACCAAACTCTCCCGCGAAAAAGCCAAGCGCGCTGAAGCCTGGAAAATTCTGGAAGCTGCCCATACCGCTGAAGAAGTTATCAAAGGTGTTATCAATGGTAAGGTCAAGGGTGGTTTCACTGTTGATGTTGCCAGCATTCGTGCATTCCTTCCCGGTTCATTGGTAGATGTTCGCCCTGTGCGCGAAACCACTCATCTCGAAGGCAAAGAGCTCGAATTCAAAGTCATTAAGTTGGATCAAAAACGTAACAACGTAGTGGTTTCCCGTCGTGCAGTTCTGGAGCAATCCAACTCTGCCGAGCGCGATGAATTACTGGCTAACCTGCAAGAAGGTCAAGCAGTTAAAGGTGTTGTTAAAAATCTTACCGACTACGGTGCATTCGTTGACCTGGGCGGCGTAGATGGTTTGTTGCACATCACTGATATGGCGTGGAAACGCATCAAGCATCCAGGTGAAATCGTAGAAGTCGGTCAAGAGATCGACGTTAAAGTATTGAAGTTTGATCGTGATCGTAACCGCGTTTCTCTGGGCTTGAAGCAATTGGGCGAAGATCCATGGGTAGCTATCACCAAGCGTTACCCGGAAGGCGCTCGTGCGAAAGCTAAAGTGACCAACCTGACTGACTATGGCTGTTTCGCTGAGTTGGAAGAAGGCGTTGAAGGTTTGATCCACGTTTCAGAAATGGATTGGACCAACAAAAATATTCATCCATCCAAAGTGGTTCAATTGGGTGATGAAATTGAAGTTATGGTATTGGATATCGACGAAGAGCGTCGTCGTATCTCTCTTGGCTTGAAACAATGTCAAGAAAACCCATGGGATGCATTTGCTCGTACTTGCGCCAAAGGCGACAAGATCACTGGCAAAATCAAATCAATCACTGATTTCGGTATCTTCATTGGTTTGGATGGCGGCATTGATGGTCTGGTTCACTTGTCAGATATCAGCTGGCATGAAGCAGGCGAAGAAGCCGTTCGCAAATACAAGAAAGGCGACGAGTTGGAAACTGTTGTGTTGGCAATAGATCCAGAGCGTGAGCGTATTTCCTTGGGTATCAAACAACTCGAAACTGATCCATTCTCTGAATATGTTTCAGTCAATGACAAAGGTGCAGTTGTTAAAGGTACTGTAAAAGAAGTTGAAGCCAAAGCGGCTGTAATCACTTTGGCTCCGGACGTTGAAGCAACTCTCAAGGCATCAGAATTGAGCCGTGAGAAAGTGGAAGACGCTCGTAACATCTTGAAAGTTGGCGATGAAGTTGAAGCGAAAATTATTGCCGTTGATCGCAAAAATCGTAGCATCAATTTATCTGTCAAGTCGAAAGACGTTGAAGATGAAAAAGCTGCAGTCAAAGAACATTCAACCAAAACAGCCGAAGCAGCAGCTCCGACTACTTTGGGCGATTTGATTAAAGCGCAAATGCAAAGCAAAGAGTAATCTTTGAAAAACGGGGAATCCGCAAAGATTCCCCGTTTTGTTTTGGCAGTTTCCAATCGTTTGTTCAAGCAATAAAAAAGAGGAACCACCATGACCAAATCAGAGTTAATCGAATATATCACTGAAAAGCAAAATCAATTGCCCATTAAAGATGTCGAGGCATCAGTGAAACTGTTATTGGATTATATGTCTGATATGTTGGCAAAAGGTGAGCGAATTGAAATTCGTGGTTTTGGCAGTTTCTCTCTGCACTATCGCGCACCGCGCGTCGGTAGAAATCCTAAAACAGGAGAGTCAGTAACTCTTGAAGGTAAGTATGTTCCACACTTCAAGCCTGGAAAAGAAATGCGCGATCGTGTTAATGAAAGTATTAATCGCTAATTGCCTTCATGAATGACCCTGGTGTTTTTAATTGCATCATAAGCTTCAATAAGAACCTCTATCCCTGCATCAGCTCTTGGTGCCTTTTCACTTAAGATCCGTCGAAAAATACGTGCACCGGGTTGTCCTTGAAACAGGCCCAATACATGCCGCGTCATGTGGCTTAATTTAATTCCTTTTGCTAGATTATCTGCGCAATATTCAATAAATAGTTCAAAAACTTCTGCGCGTGAAATGACTGGTTTTGTATCGGCAAATAATTGCTGATCGACTTCAGCCAGCATATAAGGGTTGGAATAAGCCTCTCGCCCAACCATAACGCCATCCACATTATTCAACAAAGTTTTCGATTGATGCAGATTAGTAATGCCGCCATTGATAATAATATTGAGATGTGGAAATTCATTTTTTAATTGAATTACTTTGTTGTAATCCAGTGGTGGGATCTCACGATTTTCTTTAGGGCTTAGCCCTTTTAGCCAAGCCTTACGTGCATGCACAATAAACGTTTTGCAACCGGTTGCGGAAATAGTTGAAACAAAAGTTGCCATGTCCTCATAGTCATCCTGATAATCGATGCCAATACGATGTTTGACTGTCACTGGAATTGAAACGGCATTTCGCATAGCAGCAATACATTCTGCGACCAATTCCGGTTCCGCCATCAAACAGGCACCAATCATATTATTCTGCACCCGATCACTGGGGCAGCCACAATTCAGATTCACTTCGTCATAGCCCCAATCTTCGGCCATTCGTGCACACAAAGCCAAATCCTTGGGATTGCTTCCGCCAAGTTGTAATGCCAACGGGTTTTCACAAGTATTGAAATCGAGAAAACGCTTTTGATCACCATGAATTAAAGCACCGGTAGTGACCATTTCACTATAAAGAACTGATTTTTGTGTAAGCAGTCGCCAGAAATACCGGCAATGGGTATCACTCCAATCCATCATGGGAGCCAGGCAAAAACGGTGGGTCATAGAATGAGTCATAATATTCGTGACGGAAAAATTCAGGCTGCTATGATAACTAAAAATCCCCAGGCAAGCTCGGGCTATACGGGATCGAGTAGATTTTATATTTAGGTAACCGGTTATGAAGCTTTCTCACATAGATCAACAAGGCAAAGCATCCATGGTAGATGTGAGTGCAAAAGATTTTACCTTGCGTGAAGCCAAAGCTTTTGGTCGTGTCAAAATGAGTATGCCAACGTTGCACCAAATTGAACAGAATCAATTAAAAAAAGGCGATGTATTATCAGTAGCGAGAATAGCGGGTATTCAGGCTGCAAAAAAATGCGCAGATTTAATTCCACTTTGTCATCCACTTGCGTTGAGTAAAGTTGCAGTTGATTTTGAGTTAAATTTACAAGCAGGATCAGTTGATGTATTTGCTTATTGCAAATTAACCGGACAAACCGGTGTGGAAATGGAAGCCTTGACTGCGGTGAGTGTTGCAGCTTTAACAATATATGACATGTGTAAAGCCATAGATAAAGATATGGTAATTACTTCAATTCAGCTGGTTGAAAAAACAGGTGGGCAAGGTGGTGATGTTAATCGGGAAATTTCATCATGATTAAAATTCTTTTTTTTGCAAGGTTGCGAGAGGTGTTGGGTAGGAGTCAAATTGAAATGCCCTTTGACGAGTCGCTATCTTTGGCTGAGTTACGTTTCGCAATTATTAAACAGTATCCTGCATGGGAGACGGAGTTGATGAAAAAAAATTTACTGGTTGCAATCAACAAACAACATGCGCATTTTGAGAATTTGGTAAACCCGGGTGATGAAGTCGCGTTTTTTCCTCCTGTTACAGGAGGCTGAAATGAAACTCAGTGTGTCAGTTCAGGAGGAAGACTTCAATTTGCAAACGGAATATCAACAATTGCTTGAGCAGGATGAGCTCTCCGGTGCGATAGTCACATTTGTCGGGCGAGTGAGGGATGTTGCAGCGGATAAGAAAATATTGGGTTTGCAGATTGAGCATTACCCGGGGATGACAGAGTCAGCTTTGGAATCTATTCTTCAGCAAGCAGCCGTTCGTTTCAATATTAACCTGGCCAGAATAGTGCATCGAATTGGCAAGATAAATTCTTATGAGCAGATAGTATTTGTTGGTGTGACAAGCGTACATAGGGAGGATGCTTTCAGCGCTACCGAGTTTATTATGGACTACTTGAAAACCCATGCGCCTTTTTGGAAAAAAGAAATTACCGAGTCAGGTGCTGTTTGGGTTGAAAGTCAAAAAAAAGATCAAAAACGATATGAACGTTGGAACCCGGGTCATTGATAAAATCGGCTGATCTATTGTGTTTTATTTTTCGAATTATTAACTGAATTGGCAAATGAAATGGTTAAAGCAACTATAGATGACGTGGCAGAATTGGCTGGAGTATCAATAAAGACCGTTTCCCGCGTAGTTAATAATGAGCCTAATGTGCGAACCGGTACTCGTGAAAAGGTAGAAGCAGCGATTGCGACGTTAAATTATCGTCCCAATCTTTCTGCGCGTAGCCTTGCTGGAAATAAATCATTTGTATTGGCTCTGGTGTATGGCAGTCCCAGTGATCATTATGTGTTGGAATTGCAGGAAGGTATTTTGGAAGTATGTCGTCCGCAAAGTTATGAGCTGGTTGTGCACCCTGCCATATATAGAGACAAAAACTTAGTGAAAGATATTACCGATTTTATTTTGGAAAAACGCATTGATGGAGTAATGCTGACTCCTCCTATATCAGATCATATGGGAGTGATCAGCAGTCTGCGAAAATTAAATATTCCGGTGGTGAGAGTTGCACCTACAGAAAATAAATCATTCACACCTTACGTGGAAACCAATGATCAGGAGTCGTCTTACGATATGACCTGTCAACTCATTGCATTGGGTCATACCAGAATTGGTTTTATTGCAGGACATCCCGATCATCACGCAATTTCCTTGCGGTTGGAGGGATATAAAGCGGCGCTAATTGAAAATCAAATTGCCATTGATAAAACTTTAATTGAACAGGGTGATAATAGTTTTGAATCGGGTGAGGCAGCTGCCAAACGTTTGTTATTGCTCGAGCAAAGGCCATCGGCAATTTTTGCAGCAACTGATAATATGGCGGCTGGAGTTATTATGGTCGCCCATCAGTTGGGTTTAAAAATTCCACAACAAATTTCTGTGTGTGGTTTTGATGACACGCCAGTTGCCCATCAACTTTGGCCAGCATTGACCACTATTCGTCAACCGATTCGCCATATGGCAAAGAAAGCAACGGATCTTTTGTTAAAGCAGATTAAAGGTAAAGATGTGCAATTGCCCGCAAGCATTCTAAGTTCGATTATTGTGGTGCGTGAGTCTACGGGTAAATACACATCTAAAACAAAATAAAAAAATATTTGGTTGTAACATTTTTTGGTGTCAGGCGTCTCAATGTGTATTACCGCCAATCGAGGTGCATATGTTAATTAAAAAGACCCCTGCGTTGACAGAAAACGATATAACACCTGAAGCAATTTATATGGCTCGCCGTGAGTTTTTCAAAGGTGTAGCCGTCGGTGGATTGGCATTATCCAGTTCGCTATCAGCTTCGCCATCGCAGATTGCAAGTGTAGACTTACCTGCCCCTGAATGGTTAAAACAAAAAATCAATTCTGCAAAATCCGATAACCAACAAAATAAGGAAATACTGACACCTTACGAGCATGTTACAGGCCACAATAATTTTTATGAGTTTGGTTATGAGAAAACTGATCCTGCTGAAAACTCACATAAATTCAAGCCTTTTCCCTGGTCGGTGAATATTTCGGGCGAAGTCAATAAACCGGGAAATTACACACTGGAAGATATTCTTTCAAAGATGCAATTGGAAGAAAGAATTTATCGTTTGCGTTGTGTAGAGGCCTGGTCAATGGTAATTCCCTGGATTGGTTTTTCACTGGCTGAATTAATCAAAATGGTTGAGCCAAAATCTTCTGCCAGGTATTTATCTTTTGTTAGCGTGGAGCGCCCTGATGAAATGCCAGGGCAAGCAAGTAAATTCAGTACAATTGATTGGCCTTATCGTGAAGGGTTGCGTTTGGATGAAGCCATGAATCCATTAAGTTTGATGGCGGTTGGTTTGTATGGAAAAGTGTTGCCGAATCAAAATGGTGCGCCTTTGCGTTTGGTGGTGCCCTGGAAATATGGATTTAAAAGTATTAAATCCATAGTCAAAATAGAATTCACTGAAAAACAACCGAAAACCACATGGAATATTCTGGCACCCGATGAATACGGTTTTTATGCGAATGTAAATCCACAGGTTGATCATCCTCGTTGGAGTCAAGCCAAAGAAAGACGTCTACCCAGTGGTTTGTTGAAGCCTAATATTGTTGAAACAACTATGTTTAATGGTTACGCAGAAGAAGTGTCACATCTTTATAAAAACATGGATTTGAAAAAATTTTATTAAATGTTCTAACCCAATTCTCTGCCTTGCCAAAATGTAAAGTATCAATATGCCAATCATTCTTCGAAGAATATTAATTTTTATATTGTCTCTAATTCCTCTCGGGTTTATCGCCTATAAAATATTAACCAATGATTTGGGCGCAGATCCTGCAAAAACGATTGTGTTATTTACTGGTAATTGGGCATTTTATTTTTTATTAATTACTCTGGCGGTAACGCCGCTTAAACGTATGGTTAAGTTTGCATATTTTCATTTTCGTTGGTTGCAGGTACATCGACGCATGTTGGGTTTATTCACTTTATTTTATGCCTTGTTGCATCTCACATCTTTTTTATGGTTTGTATTGGGGTGGGAATTTTCGCGGTTTGATGATGAGTTAGTAAAACGGCCTTATATATTGGTCAGTTTGCCTGCGGTGGTTTTACTGATTATGTTGGGAGTAACTTCAACACAAGCTATGATGAAAAAACTGGGAAAGAATTGGTTGTTATTACATAAAAGCATCTACTTGATTGCGATATTGGCCTGGTTGCACGTCCTTATGCAAGTGCGATCCAGTTATGTTGATGCTGTTGTATTTGGTTGCCTGGTATTATTTTTGTTGGTGGTTCGTTTGCGGTTTTTCCAGAAAACGTAATTCCTTTACCCACATCACAGTTGCACCTGCTACGCCAATCGGGGTAACAATAATATTCAATACAGGAATCATGCTGCCCAGTAAAATGATTCCACCATAAGAATAACTGGTGAGTGGTATTTGGTTTAACCTGTTTCGCAGTTCCTGAAAACTGAGTTGATGGTTATCTGCAGGGTAATCAGAGTACTGTGCCGCCATACACCAACAGCTCCATATGCCGCCCAGAATAACCACTAAAAAATTTAATCCCGGAATAAAAAAACAACCGACTATCAGAATCAATATCAATATCCCTCGTGTTACAAAATAAAATAACTTGACCAGTTCACGTTGAAAAGTGCGAGGAATCAATTGTCCCCAGGGTTCTTCCGGCAATGAGTTTCCGGTAATGTGAGTTTCAATTTTTTCAGCGAGTAATCCATAAAAAGGCGCTGCAATAATATTGGTGATGATATTGAAGCTGTATCCATATGCCATCAGGAATAAAAACACTGCTAATGGCCAAATTAACCAGATCAGCCAATCCAGCCAAAATGGAAGTGCTTCCAAAACGTAGTCAATAAAGTCTTTGAATTTGTAGTAAAAAGCAAAAGTGAGTGCGATGAATATCAACAGGTTGACGCAAAGGGGAATAAAAATAAAACGACGGAATCCAGGATTGAAAATAATTTTCGAACCTTCAACAAAATACTGTAAAGCTTGTTCCGGTGAACCTTTCATGTGGATGACTCCTTATTTTGGATTTAATAATGTCAGTTGTTGCAGCATTTTATCGAGAAGAACAAAAGATAAGCCTGCCAATGCACCTAAAAGATGCGCATCAATTGCGACAGGGACAGGTAAGAAACTGTGCAGCAGATTAAGATCATTCGTAAAGAGTTGTTCATCAATAATTTTTATGACTACACCAATAAACACTACAATTCTTTTCCAGACGGGATGTTCTTTTGCATAAAAACATCCGGCTATTAATAGTCCATGTATAGTGCCCGAGAATCCTGCGTATTGCATTTCAGGGCTGATAATGAAGATGCCCGTACCGACGATTAAACAGCAGAATAACAGCAGTAATAAAAATTTTTTCACAGGAAAAAAATAAAAAAGAATCAGAGATGTTAATAAAAAACCAATCAGGTTCATTAAGCTGTGCATCCATCCAAAATGGACAAAGTTACAGCTTAGCCATCGCCAATATTCCCGATTTTCCAATATCCCTGAATGGGTCGTCAGTTGTTGAAACTGTTGCGGGCCAAGAAAAGACAGCAGTAATATCAATATCGATACTAAACTTGCAGTCAGAACCATGTTTGAATAACGGTAATTTGTCATAAATTTGTAAGTGTTTCAGATCGACTTCTGAATTTAGCATTGAAGTGCTGTTTGTTCTACAGTCAGTTTGATTATAATCGGCTCAATTCGATCAAGTCATTCAGTGTGGGATCACATAGTAACTATGAGTATTCTTTCAATTTCAAATCACTTGCTGACAAGTGTATTGGATGCTCTTCCTGATGGTGTTCTTATTGTCACAGATCAGCGCAAAATGTTGTACACCAATATCAGATTTCGTGAATTGTGGGGCATTCCATTGGATGTGAATTTGCAGGAAGAAGGCCCTGCAATCATGCGTTATGCCCTGGAAAAAGTGATTGATCCCACAGGGTTTGTTGAATTAATCGAAAAGTTACATCTGACCAATAAAAAAGTAGAAGATGAAATTTTACTCAAAGATGGCAGGGTTTTTCGTCGTCGTACTACGGCGTTTGATGATGCTGATCATGGGCAAATACGTTTGTGGATTTTTACGGATATCACGGATGCCAAGTACAGTCATATTGATTCCATGACCGGGCTATGGAATCGCAACACCTTTGAATTGCATTTCGCATCACTGACGGATCAGGCATCTCCTGATGCATTGGTGGGCGTTGCATTGATGGATATAGATCATTTCAAATTATTCAATGATACCTATGGCCATGCTGCTGGCGACGATGTATTGCGGTCCATAGGTGATGTGCTTAATGATTTGCTACAGCGCTCCAGTGATGTTGGATTCAGGGTTGGTGGTGAAGAGTTTTTTATAAAAATTGTCGGACGCAACCCCGAAGATATGCTGGCTATGATTGAGAATATTCGACAATCAATAGAGTCATTGGCAATTCCTCACGCAGCCAACCAACCATTTAACAGAGTCACAGTTTCTTGTGGTTTTGGTATTACTTCATCGCCGATCAGTTCTGATTTTATGTACCGTAAAATTGATAATGCCCTTTATTTATCAAAGTATCAGGGCAGAAATCGCACCAACTTTGTGGAGTTGGATTAATGATAACTGCAGACACATGTGTGTCTGCAATCCATCAATTATTTATTTTGCACCAACTGCTTCTAATGCAAGTGCATATTCCTCGCCATTGCGATGGGTCTTGATCACTTGCAATAAAGTTTTACCTTCAGGACCCACTGCGTTTATGTCTCTGCCTTCGGTGATAAACATTTGCAAAAAAGTAGCAAAATTTTCACCGCGCATTCCGCGATAAGCTTTTTCCAGCAGGTGATAATCTCCGTTAACTCCTGCTGGTGGCGTGTAATCAAAAAATACTTTGATTTTATCCTCAGTAAAAATTTCACCGAGAACTTTTTCTTTGTCTTTGCGTAGGCTCATTTTTAAATCTCACTTCAATTTAGTTTTTTAGGCAAACAATTTTCCCTCACCCCAGCCCTCTCCCAGAGGGAGAGGGGGAATAATTTTACTCCGTAATTAAGAAGGTCTTTTTACGTTGGGAGTAAAATCCCCTCTCCCTTTGGGAGAGGGTTAGGGTGAGGGCTTTACCCATTCAATTTCTTCAATAACAATTCATTCAATGTCTGCGGATTCGCTTGTCCCTGGCTGGCTTTCATCACCTGACCAACAAAGAACCCCAGCATTTTTGGACGTTTGCTTTCGTCTGCACTGCGATAGTTTTCCACTTGTTGTGGATTTTTCGCTATGACCTCATCAATCATTTTTTCCAGTGCGCCTGTGTCAGAAACCGGTTTGAGTCCTTTGGCTTCGATGATGGTGATGGCGTCGCCTTCGCCGTTGCACATGGCTTCAAATACTTGCTTCGCCAATTTGCTGGTAGTGGTTCCGTCTTTCAAACATTTAATCAAGCCTGCAAGCAAATCAGGCGTAATGGGCGATTGAATAATGGTTTGTTCAGTTTTATTTAAATAGGCAGCAAGATCACCCAGCACCCAGTTAGCGGATAATTTGGCGTCTTGTGAAATCTGTGCAGTTTTTTCAAAAAATGCTGCAATATTTTTATCAGCCGATAACTGACCCGCATCGTATTCACTTAAACCGTATTGCTCAACAAAACGAACACGTTTGGCTTCGGGCAATTCCGGCATTTGTTTGCGAACGGATTCGATATAGTCGTCATCCAGAATTACTGGTAGCAGATCAGGGCAGGGGAAGTAGCGATAATCGTTGCTGTCTTCTTTGCTGCGCATGCTGCGGGCTTTTTTGGTGTCGCCGTTGTACAAGCGAGTTTCCTGAATAATTTTTCTACCGCTTTCAATTTCTTCAATCTGGCGTTCCACTTCCAACTCTATGGCTTCTTCCATAAATTTAAACGAGTTAAGGTTTTTGGTTTCGGTGCGGGTGCCGAGTTTTTCTTGACCTTTTGGTCTTACCGAAATATTCACGTCAAAACGCATTGAGCCTTGCGACATTTCACCATCGCAAATTTCCAGTGAAGTGACAATTGAGTGCAATTTTTTGGCGAAAGCAACCGCTTCTTCGGCGCTGCGCATATCGGGTTCGGTGACTACTTCGATTAAGGGTGTGCCTGCGCGGTTTAAATCAATTCCGCTCATGCCGGCAAAATCTTCGTGCAAGGATTTACCCGCATCTTCTTCCAGATGTGCGTGGTGAATGCGAACACGTTTGGTACGACCGCCTTCGAGTTCGAGATCCACATAGCCTGCACCGACAATCGGCTCGGCTAATTGTGTGGTTTGATAACCTTTGGGTAAATCAGGATAAAAATAATTCTTACGTTCAAAGACTGAGCGCTTGCCGATTTCTGCATTCACTGCCAAACCAAACATGGTGGCAAAGCGAAAAGCTTCGGCATTAGGTGTTGGTAAAGTGCCGGGTAATGCCAAATCAATTGCGCAAGCTTGAGTGTTAGGCTCAGCACCAAATGCAGTGCTGGCGCCGGAGAAAATTTTGGTTTTGGTCGCGAGTTGTACGTGTACTTCCAACCCGATTACAGTTTCCCATTGCATAAATTTTTTCTCATTTCATATTAACTGTAGGTTGGAAGAGCGAAGCGACTTCCGACATTTTCGAAAATCTGTCGGAAGTCGCTTCGCTCTTCCAACCTACACATTGTGTTTATTCAATATTCGGTGCTGTTTGTTTGTGAAATTCGGTTGCGTTCTGGAATTGATGCGCAACATTTAACAATTGCGACTCCGCAAAGAAATTTCCGATTAATTGCAAACCAACCGGCTTGTTATCCACCAATCCACAAGGAATTGAAAGCCCTGGTAAACCCGCAAGGTTAGTAGCGATGGTGTAAATATCTTCCAAATACATAGCAACCGGATCTTTGGTTTTGGATCCAAATTGAAATGCAGGTGATGGCGATGTTGGGCCTAGAATCACATCAACCGTTTTGAAAGCTTCAACAAAGTCCTGCTTGATCAAGCGGCGAACTTTTTGTGCTTTGCTGTAATAGGCATCGTAATAACCGGCAGATAAAGCGTAAGTTCCCACTAAAATACGACGCTTCACTTCTGCACCAAAACCTTCGCTGCGTGAACGCATATAGAGATCATTTAAATCTTTCGGGTTGTCACAGCGATGACCGTAACGAACACCATCAAAACGCGACAAGTTGGCAGAACATTCTGCCGGTGCAATCACGTAATAAGCGGGAACAGAAAGATGTGTGTGCGGCAAGCTGACGCTGTGAATAGTGGCGCCGAGTTTTTCGTACACTTTGATTGCATCTTCAATTAGCGCAGCCGTTTTTGGATTTAATCCTTCACCGAAATATTCTTTCGGTACACCAATACGCAAACCATTTAACGGTTTGTTTAAATCAGCGGTGTAATCCGGCACATCGCGTTCAACACAGGTTGAATCTTTTGCATCGTAGCTCGCCATGTCGTTTAATAAAATCGCGGCGTCTTCTGCTGTGCGCGATAAAATTCCTGCTTGATCCAAACTGGAAGCAAAGGCAATCATGCCCCAACGCGATACGCGACCGTAAGTGGGTTTAATTCCGGTTAATCCGCACAGGGCAGCGGGTTGACGAATCGAACCACCGGTGTCAGAAGCAGTTGCTGCCGGTGCTAAATGTGCAGCGACTGCTGCTGCTGAACCACCGGAAGATCCACCAGGAACACAATCAGTTGCCCATGGGTTTTTCACGGGGCCATACCAACTTGTTTCGTTAGATGAACCCATGGCAAATTCATCCATATTGGTTTTACCCAGCATCACCACACCGGAATCCAAATAATTTTCTACGATAGTGGCGTTGTAAGGCGCGATAAATTTATCGAGCATTTTGGATGCGCAAGATGTACGCACACCGGTGGTACAAAAAATATCTTTATGCGCAATCGGCACACCGCAGAGTGCAGGCGCAGTACCAGTGGCCAAACGTTTATCTGCCGCTGCTGCTTGTTGCAATGCAATCTCGTTGGTCACTGTGATGTAAGAGTTGTAGGTTTTATCAAGACGCGCGATGCGATCCAGATAATGTTGTGTGACTTCGACGCTGGAAAAATCTTTCTTACGTAGACCTTTTATCAGCTCGGCAATGGTGAATTGATGCATTCAATATTTCCTGAAAATTTTTGATAAATTTTAAATTTATTCCCTCACCCTAACCCTCTCCCGGAGGGAGAGGGAATTGATTGAACTACGTACTAAATAAAGTAGGGAGTTCGTCCCCTCTCCCCTTGGGAGAGGGCTAGGTGAGGGCAATACAAATTACTCAATCACCTTCGGCACCAAATACAAACCATCCTGAGTTGCTGGTGCTATAGATTGAAATGCTTCGCGTTGATTGGTTTCGCTAATCACGTCGGGGCGCAATTTTTGTACAGCATCGAGAGGATGTGCCATGGGTAAAACGCCATCGGTATTAATCGCTTGAAGCTGATCGACCAAGGCTAAAACATCAGAAATACTTTTGGCTGCTTCCTGAGCCGCGGCATCATTTATTTCAATGCGGGCTAACTTTGCCAGTTTAGCGATGTCAGAAGATTCAATTGCCATTCGCGGTGCTCCGAACAGAGGGAGAAGTTAAAAAGAGATAAGTTAAAAAAGGCGCACAAGGTATCACACTTGCGCCTTGCTCTGAATCCCCGTGATTGTTAGAGTGCAGGCAATAAAAAATCGCGCAGCTAATTTGGGCTTTTTCACATATACTGCGCGGCTTATTTTTAATGTTGATCCAACCTAATTTTTAAGGTCCTTTCCTGTCATGTTAAAACTTCTGCGTGGAGCATTTTCCAACGACTTATCGATTGATCTGGGTACTGCGAATACACTGATTTACGTTCGTGGTCGTGGCATTGTCCTTAACGAGCCATCTGTGGTCGCCATTCGTCATCATAATGGCACCAAAATTGTCGAAGCTGTGGGAGTTGAGGCCAAGCGAATGTTGGGTCGTACCCCTGGCAATATAACGGCAATTCGTCCGCTGAAGGATGGCGTGATTGCCGACTTTCAGGTGACTGAAAAAATGCTGCAACACTTTATCCGCAAAGTGCATGAAAATTCCTGGTTCAACCCATCTCCCCGTGTTCTTGTCAGTGTTCCTTGTTTATCCACCGAAGTTGAAAAGCGTGCGATTCGTGAATCAGCATTGGGCGCCGGTGCGCGTGAAGTGCGATTGATTGATGAACCTATGGCAGCAGCAATTGGAGCTGGTCTGAAAGTATCGGAAGCCAGTGGTTCCATGGTGGTCGATATTGGTGGTGGTACTACTGAAATTGCGGTTATCTCATTAAATGGCGTGGTCTATTCTGATTCTGTTCGTATCGGCGGCGATCGTTTTGACGAAGCCATTGTTAACTACGTTCGTCGTAACTACGGCAGTGTGATTGGTGAAGCGACTGCCGAGCGCATCAAACAAGAAATTGGTTGTGCGTTTGCAGGTAGTGAAATTCGTGAAATTGATGTGCGTGGCCGCAACCTGGCAGAAGGGGTGCCGCGCAGTTTTACCTTGACCAGCGATGAAGTGCTGGAAGCTTTACAAGAACCTTTGGCCGGCATTGTTCAGGCAGTGAAAAGTGCATTGGAACAATCACCACCGGAATTGGCTTCCGATATCGCCGAAAGCGGTGTGGTATTGACGGGAGGTGGTGCGCTTTTGCGTGATCTGGATCGTCTGTTAGCTAATGAAACCGGTTTGCCATTTATAGTGGCGGAAGACCCGCTGACCTGTGTGGCTCGTGGTGGTGGTATGGCGCTTGAGATGACAGATAAACGCAATATTGATCTGCTCTCGTCCTGATTTCAAAAGAGGGCCTTGCTATCAAACCGCTCTTTAGTCGTGGATCCTCTGTTACCAGCCGTGCATTTATCCTGATTGTGATCATGGTAGGGTTGGTTGTAGTGAGTTTATACACAGACAAACTGGACATAGTGAGAGAGAAACTGAGCCCTCTGATCACTCCCTTCTACAAAGTGACCGATATCCCCAGGCGTGTTGGTCACTGGGTCGATAATGCGACCGACTCTCCGGAAGATCTGCAATCCCAAAATGAGGCACTGAACGCTCAGGTGCTGATTCTGCAACGAAAATCCCAGCAGATGGCAGCTTTGGCTGCGGAAAACGTACGTTTACGACAACTATTGAATGCCAGTAATTTACTGCAGGAAACGGTGGTGATTGCTGAATTGATTGGCGTTTCGCCTAACCCTTTGAGTCATCAAGTCATTATTAATCGAGGAACTCAAGACGGGGTTTTTAAAGGTCAGCCGGTTCTGGATGCCTTCGGTCTAATGGGGCAAATTACCGAGGTCAGTTCTGCATCCAGTACGGTTCTGCTGATTTCTGATGCAACCCATGCTATCCCGGTACAGGTCAATCGCAATGACGTGCGAGCCATAGCGGAAGGTACGGGTGATATGAATCGATTGAGTTTGCGTCATGTCCCCGCTAATACCGATATTCGTGTGGGTGATCTATTGGTCAGTTCCGGATTGGGCAAGCGATTTCCGGTAGGTTATCCGGTTGCTCAGGTTGAACAGGTTGTTCGTGATCCCGCGAAAGCGTTTTTAACGGTTACCGCAAAACCCATGGCAAGACTGGATCGCAGCCGACATCTGTTGTTGGTGTTTGAATCTGCAAGAGATGTAATCGATCAGGAAGAGCCCGTTACCCGATCAGTGACACCTTGAGTGGAGGTTAAATGCACGCCTCCGCACTGAATTTATATATTTTGATGTTTACCAGTTTTCTGATGGCGCTGTTGTTGTCGGTTTACCCCTTGCCTATGGAGTGGCGTTGGTGGAGACCGGAATTTGTTTTGATGGTGTCCATTTATTGGGTCGTTATTCTGCCATTCAATATCAGTCTTACATCACTTTGTGCTTTGGGTCTGTTTCAGGATTTACTGGAAGGCACTCCCTTTGGCCAGCACAGTCTGGGCATTATTCTGGTGTCTTATTTTTGTTTATTTTCCTATCAACGTTTACGTAACTTCAATTTAATCAAACAAATGCTTGCTATGTTTGTGATGATTTCTATTGCCCAACTTACTGATAACTGGGTGCAAGGAATGGCCGGGCGTCCTTTGGCTGGAGTCAGTTTCATTTATTCTGCAATTGCCAGTGCATTATGCTGGCCATTGGTGAGATTTTTGTTGGTGTTTTCGGGTCAAAAATTACGCGTTTTTCAACAATAAATTGATGGGAACAGGAGATGACAATCAATATTTATCTGGCATCTGCGTCTCCGCGTCGTCGTGAGTTATTACAACAAATAGGTGTTCAACATCAGCTGGTTCGTACAGATGTTGAAGAAAAGAGGAAGCCGGACGAACCTGCTATTCATTATGTTCAGCGTCTGGCTTTGGAAAAGGCAAAATCAGGTTTGGCCAGGATTCAGCAGGAAGGGCGTAATCTGGCACCGGTTTTGGGTGCAGACACCCTGGGTGTTCTTGATGGTGAAATTCTCGAAAAACCTGTAGATGAAGCCAATGCAGCGGAAATGTTACGCCACTTGTCTGGTCGGACTCATCAAGTGATCACGGCTGTTGCACTGGTATCACCTGAAAAATGCCTGACAGATTATTCAGTCACCCAGGTGACTTTTCGTCAGTTAACAGAAACAGAAATAAAAGCCTATTGGAAGACGGGTGAACCTGGCGATAAAGCGGGTGGTTACGCAATACAGGGATTAGGTGCAGTATTTGTTCAATCGATTCAAGGTAGTTACTCCAATGTTGTGGGTTTACCGATAGAAGTGTGTTGCAAACTATTTGCCGAATTTGATATCCCGGTGTGGCAATCAACAAATACTCAAAGTTAACAAATGCTCGGAATAAAAATTGGAATCAAGAGTTAAATATGAGTGAAGAAATTCTGGTTAATGTTTCTCCGGTTGAAACCCGCGTAGCGCTGGTTGAAAACGGTGTGGTTCAGGAATTTTATCTGGAACGCAGTTATGGCAAAGGTTATGTCGGCAATATTTATCGTGGAAAAGTTGTTCGTGTGTTACCGGGAATGCAAGCTGCATTTGTTGAAATCGGCCTTGAACGAACAGGTTTTATTCACGCCAGCGACATGATGCCTGAATTGCCGGAAGGGGAAGAATATCAGGGTGAATTACCGGATATCCGCACTCTGGTTCGCGAAGGCGAAACCTTGCTGGTACAAGTTGCCAAAGATCCTATAGGTACCAAAGGTGCACGACTCACCACACACATTACCCTGTCATCGCGTTATCTGGTTTATATGCCTGGCTCGCAACATATCGGTGTGTCAATTCGTATTGAAGACGAAGTCGAGCGCGAACGATTGCGTATGGCAGTTGAACAACAAGTCAATGCACAACAAATTCCCGGTGGATTTATTGTGCGCACAGTTGCTGAAGGTGCCGATACCGATGCGATTGTTTCCGACATTCCATTTTTAACAAAACTTTGGAGTGATTTATCAGCAAAATTACCGCAATTGGGTGTGCCTGCAGAACTTCATCGGGATATGCCTCTCTATTTACGTGCCTTGCGTGATTTGGCGCGTGCACCTTTATACAAGGTCAGAGTCGATTCACGATTAACCTGGCAACAGATGCAGGATTTTGCGGCAAGTTACACACCTGAATTAATGAATTTGATCGAACTCTACACGGGTGATCGTCCATTGCTGGAAATGTACGGTGTTGAAGAAGAAATTCGTCGTGCACTGGAACCTCGTGTGACCTTGAAATCAAATGGATATTTGATTATCGAACAAACGGAAGCCATGACTACTGTTGACGTGAATACTGGTGCGTTTGTTGGACATCGCAATTTGGAAGAAACTATTTTTAAAACCAATCTTGAAGCGGCCACAGCGATTGCAAGGCAACTGCGTTTACGCAATTTGGGCGGCATTATTATTTTGGATTTTATTGATATGAAAGATCCCGAACACCAACGCCAGGTGTTGCGGACCTTGGAAAAAGCCTTGGAAAAAGATCACGCCAAAACAAGAATTACCGGTGTGTCTGAATTGGGTTTGGTTGAAATGGCTCGCAAGCGTACACGAGAGTCACTCGGACAGCTGTTATGTGAGCCCTGTCCAACTTGTCAGGGAAAGGGTCGCGTGAAATCGGCAGAGACTGTGTGTTATGAAATTTTTCGTGAAGTGCTGCGTATGGCTCGTGCTTACGACAATCAAAAATTTTTGGTATTGGCTTCTGCGTTGGTGGTTGATCGATTACTGGATGAACAAGCCGCTTACGTTGCCGATCTGGAAGCATTTATTCAGCGCACAATTGAATTTCGTGTGGAATCGGTGTTCACACAAGAACAGTACGATATTGTGTTGATTTAGGGTTGAACTATACAAAGATTTTAAATCCCCCCTAACCCCCCTTTTTCAAAGTGGGGACAGTCCCTCCCCCTTGCCAAGGGGGAGGCTAGGAGGGGGTGAAATTATTTTAAGAAGTAATTGAATGACGCGTTTATTACGTAGATTGGTTAAGTGGTTTTATTTGCTGATTGCCATAATGCTGATCCTGTTAGCAATTTTGGTGCAGTCAGGGCGGAGCTTTTCTTATTTGCTGGCTGATTATCAGGATTCAATTGCCAGTTATTTATCTTCGCGGCTCGATGCAAAAGTGACTATCCAAAAAATCAATGCTGATTGGAAAGGGCTTAAACCCGGCGTGCAATTATTGGGTGTTAATTTGCAAAGTATTTCCGGTGAGCCTATTGCCGATGTTAGTCGCGCTATGTTGCGATTGGATATATTGCGTTCACTTAAAAATGCACGTTTGGTTTGGAGCGATTT
>CAMLML010000004.1 GCA_946481095.1 uncultured Cellvibrio sp. | reverse complement strand
CTCATAAGGTGGCCTTCCACCATCTGCCGGATTAGGAAATACGTCGTGAATCGCCAAATAACCGCCGGGTATTATATGCCGACTCCAGGATTCATAATCATCCAGTGCTGCTTGCATACTGTGTCCGCCGTCAATAAAGACCAGTGATAAAGGTGTAGTCCAACATTGTGCAACCAAACGCGATGGCGCCACTATAGGGATGACGGTATCTTCAAGTTTTGCACTCGCAAGTGTTTTGCGGAATTCACGAAAGCTGTCCATTTTATTGGTTTCAGTATCAAACAAATCCGGATCGTGATATTCCTCGCCTAATTGGTGTTCTTCACTGCCGCGATGATGGTCAATTGCAAATAAAATATTTTGCTTTTGTTGGCAAGCGGTACCCAAATACACGGTAGATTTCCCACAATAACTGCCGATTTCCAGGCAAGGCCCAAAAGTGGATGCTGCTAATGCAAGCTGATAAAGCGCTTCACCCTCGGTTTTATCCAAAAATCCTTTTACACTGTCGATATCAATTGGCAACATAAGTTTTTCCGAAAATATTTGTTTGTATCATACACTGTAATGAATTTACATAAGAGCAAAATCAATGCGACGTAACAACACGCCTTATTTCATTAAATCAATCTATAAGAAAATCAATGCCTGGTATGTGCGTCATTTTATTGCCCCACAGTTTGATTCCCTGGGTAGTATTCCGGAAATCGCTCATCCACGCAGTCTGGTTATTTTTGGTCGTAATATTCATCTGGGAAAATTCGCACAAATTATTTGTTCAACGGATAACAAAGTACGCTTCACTACCTGGCCGGGTAAAAAAAGTCATGCAGAAATCATAATCGGTGATTATTGCCTGATATCACCCGGCACCCGTATTTCCGCCGCACAATCCATTCGTATTGGTGATAATTGTATGTTTGCAGCCAATGTTTATATCAGCGATAGCGACTGGCATGGTATTTACAATCGCATCCGACCTTTTCGTTGTACCAAACCGGTAGTGCTTGAGAATAATGTGTGGCTGGGAGAAAGAGTGATTGTTAATAAAGGCGTTATTATTGGCGAAAATTCAGTGATAGGTGCAGGTTCGGTAGTGACCAAAAATATTCCCGCCAATTCGATTGCGGTTGGTAATCCGGCAAGGGTGATTAAAAGTATTAATCCAAATCGCCGCATGTTAAAACGTGAAATGCTGTTTAAAGATCCGGAATATTATTTTCACAATCAAGCCGAGTTGGATAAATATATGCTAGGAAAAAATTCTGTCTGGAATTGGTTGCGTGGCCTGTTTTGGCCAAATAAACATGATTAACATTTCACATGCAGATTATGGGATAAGATTATGCAAAAAAATCAAACCGTTTTTTTATTGTTGTTGTTTCTATCGCTAACATTGCAAGCCAAACCCTTGCAGCTGAATGATCAATATGAAGTTTTTGATGCCGAGCCAATTAATATAAACAAGGCCATAGGTCAACAACCTGTCTATATTAAATTTTGGGCAACCTGGTGTCTGGAGTGTCGTCAGGAACTGCCAAGCTTGCAAAAAACCTATGAAAAATTTCAGAAGAAAATTGCAATCTACGCCGTCAATCTCAATATCAATGAAACAGATGATTTTATTCGCCAGCTCAAACAAAAACACAATTTAACGATTCCGATAGTCATGGACAATAATGGTTCTATTGCCAGTAACTTTCTATTTTACGGAACCCCTTTTCACGTATTGATTAATGCCAAAGGTCAGGTCGTTTATAGCACCTATAAGGACGATGCCAGTCTTCAGCAACAACTTGAGCTATTATCCCAACCAGAAAGCAAACCATTAACTCTTGAAACATCACCTTCAGAGGGATCAGTAGTTCCGAATCAGAAAAAAGGGATTTCATTGCTGTATTTATCGGCCACTTGGTGCGATTGGTATATGAAAGATATACATCCGGACATGGCAAAAAACTGTATCAATGCGACGCAGTTAATGAATCAGCTGTACGCACAAAATTCCAGGATGATATTAAACGCTTACGTCACTCACTTATGGACTGAAGAAAAAGATTTGAATGACTATCTGAAAAAATTTTCTATTCCGTACAAAGTGAGTATTGATGAAGGCAGCATAGCTCGCCACTATCGTGTTACCCAATACCCAACGTTAATTGTGTTTAAAAATGGAAAAGAGGTGAAACGTTTTAGTCAATTTGAAGATGCAGAAACGATTAGTAAATTTGTTCAGGAGGTTTTCACAAATCCTATTTGATTTAGTTATCACAGGATATTCTTAACAACGCTGCAACCGAAATACTGTCAGTAATGTCGCCGCGTTTGACCATTGCGATGGCTTCTGTAAGTGGCATTTTTTTGTATTCAATGTCTTCTGTTGATTCCAGTGCTTGCTGTCCTGCTGATAATCCTTTGGCGATAAAAATAATTGCCAGTTCGTCAGATACTGAATTGGATAAATGCATGCGCATAAGTTCGGTGACTTCTGTTGCTTTTAATCCAACTTCTTCTTCCAGCTCCCGACGTGCGGCGCTTATTGGATCTTCACCTTCTGGGCATCCGCCTTCGGGGATTTCCCATGTGTATTGATTGAGTGTGTAGCGGCTTTGTTTAACCAGCCAGGTATTCCCTTCTTCATCTATCGGCAACACGCCAATTGCAATATTTTTAAAATGAACCGTACCGTAAATGCCATCCGTTCCTTTGGGGGTAATGACTTCATCGTGTGTGACTTTTATCCAGGGGTTTTCGTATGCAACACGTGATGATTTGACTTTCCAGCCACCGATTTTTTCTTTCAGATCAGAATTTTTCATAAAAACAGTTTCAAATTAATGCAGTCTGTGAGCAGCTAATTGAATATCTGCCACTGATTTACCCAACAGCGTAATGTTGCCTTTGTATCGATCAGCACCGGTTGAGGTAAATTCAAATTGATAATGACGACGTAAAAACCATTGTTGTGAAAGTTTTACAGGGCGAATAGCGCGCAAAACAATCGTTTGGTCGAGTAATTGCACATCGGCTTCGCGACAAAATTGCAGGGCAGATTTGTAGGCAAGATCTTTATAAGCGAGATTTTTATACCAAAGCGCAGCAATAAAACCAAAGGCTGTCAGCCACAGTATGCTGTAGATATCAATGTACATTCAAAAATCCGTAAGCTTGGAAAACGACAAGCCAAAAACAACAAAGGGTGATTGATCGCTCAATCACCCTTTGTATTTTCACTCATCTATTAAAGAGGAGTTACGTTTTCGGCTTGTGGGCCTTTTTGACCTTGGGTCACTTCGAAAGTCACTTTTTGACCTTCTTTCAGCGTTTTGCGGCCGTTGCCGTTAATCGCGCGGAAATGTACGAATACATCCGAACCACCATCACGCTCAATAAAACCGTAACCTTTGTCATCGTTAAACCACTTAACAACACCAGAGACCAAATCTGACATACTTTCCTCGTCTTGCATAAAAATGTCAGCTGAGCAGCTGACCGAACATAAAAACCGACTTTACATAAAGCCAGGGTGAAATAGCTTAGTAAAGCTATTGCTCAGGTCGTGGTCGTCCAAAGTGGTCTTGAGCAAGAGGTCTTACAAAAGGCGGAGCTTGGGGCGGATCTCAATCTGTAGCGGCTCAAAAGTAAATCAGTTGTTATAGTGAGTCAAGCAAATATCCATGAAATTGATGATTGCCATGAATATTAGTAACAAGGAGTAACACTTGGCCATCTGTTGTCACATAAATTTACCCTTTATTTTCAGTCCTTTGCGACTGCATTGGCTTTTTTTCGTGCAAGAACTTCATGCAGAAAAATAGCCACAGGAATTATCAATATGCCAAGGGTCATGGCTTCGTGTTTCAGGGTTTGAAATTGATAACCTTGCTTGGCTAATTGGAAACAGGCCAGACCAAAGGCCGCTGCAGCGAAATACCCCCAACGCGATTGTTTCCACACACCGAAACCTATGGCTGCAGTAACCAGCGCCAAAAAATAGCCCACGACATGACCGAAGGTAGCGAAGGTAACAATAGAAACCAAAAGCAGCACCAACACCAGATAATTTAATAACAAGGCAAATTTTTTCATGAGTAGTTTTTTATCAAACAGAAAATATAAATTAAGACAAATGGATTAAATTAATCCGATGATTTTTTTCCTTTCCCGAACCAGCTTTGGTACTTTTTATGAACACCCCTGGTAAATGCCTGCGAATAGTCTTCCAGCAGGTCAACCCCTACCAAAACAGCAATCACTACCAGTGAAAGTTTAATGGCAACCATGTTGTAACCAATCGCTATACAAACCCCAATTGAAGCCAATGCCCAAATTGTTGCGGCTGATGTTACGCCAAGAACAAAACCATCACGCGCCAGCATCACACCTGCGCCTAAAAAACCAATACCTGTAATGACCTGCCCGATAATTCGGGATGGATCTGTGACAACGCGAGTTCCGTTTTGATCGACACCGGTGGATACAATCATGGATGCCGCAATAAAAATATAGGTGCCGAGTGTGATCAATGATGACGTTCGGATACCGACAGGTTTTCCGCGCAGTTGTCTCTCTGCGCCGATAATTGTGCCACACAGCAAAGAAGTACCTATGGCATACCAGTCGAAGGGTGCTATTGAGAGAAAAGACAAATCCATGCTGGCCTCGCAGTTTATACAATCGATTAAAATTAAAGCCCCATTGCTTGATGAATAATCATTTTTTTAATGGTTGCATTTGAGTCTAGCTGACGCATACCAAAATTGCGCAACCAATTGGCCGATAAAGAGCGATGGGAAAATAATTGTTTGAATCCTTCCATAGCGGACATCATGCCAAGATTGTGTGCCAGGCGCTGTCGTTGATAGCGTCGCAAAATGGAAAAATCGTCCAGAGGGATATTCCGTTGTTGCGCACGCAAAATTTCCCTTGCCAAAACCTGCGCATCGAGAAAACCCAGATTAACACCCTGCCCGGCCAGTGGATGAATATTGTGTGCGGCATCACCAATCAATGCAATTTTCGGTTGAATATAATTCCGTGCATGTCGCTGCCTGAGTGGATACATAAAGCGTTCAGATGCATGCAGAATTTTTCCTAATTTACATTCAAACGCTTTTTCCAGGGCGATACAAAAATCTTCATCTGACATTGCCATCAGCTCATCTGCCAATTTATTTTCAGCGGACCAGACAATTGAACAAAAGTGTTTGCCATTCACATCGGCCAAAGGCAAAAATGCCAGTGGACCGGTGTGCATAAACGATTGCCATGCAGTGAATTGATGTGGCAATTCTGTTTGTACCTGGGTGACTATAGCTTTGTGTCCATAATCCCATTCCCGCGTAGCAAAATTTGCAAGTTCTCGTACCTGCGATTGTGCTCCATCAGCAGCAATTAACAAGCGGGTGGTAAAAGGTTCGCCCTGATTCAGCACCACTTCGGGTAAGGATAGTGTTTGAATATCCAGCAAATGTGCCGGATGGATAAATTTAATTTGTGAATGCTGTGCAATTTTTTTCTGCAAACTATGAATGATGACAGAATTTTCAACAATATGCCCAAGATGCGGTGAAGCAACTTCTGCAGCATCAAAATGAATGCTGGAGGTTCCCTCTTTATCCCACACATGCATTTGTGAATAGGGGCAAACACGTTGTGCAAGAATGTCATCCCACACATTTAATTGCGTTAAAAAATTTTGTGATGCCTGTGTTAATGCGACTACTCGTGGATCAAAATCTTCACCACTAAAAGATGCAGTATGATCAGTAGCATCCACCAGACAAATCGAGAGCTGGCAATCCACATCTGCCTGCGCAATGGCACAGGCCAGACTGGAACCAACCAATCCCGCGCCGATAATGGTGATATCGTAAGTTTGCATATTCATCCGGTTTTACCCATGGTTTGATGTACCAGAATATTTTTTAGTGAAGGAATTGATTCCAGCCCTAAAAACCCAAGATGCCTTAACGCGATTAACGGTAATTTACTGTTGGAAAATATTTTTACCAATTGATCACTGAATAGAATGGTCGTGCTTTGATCTTTATGTTGCCGAGCCAAATAATCCTGTAACACCGATAGCTTGCCTAAAGGTGTTTCGGACTGTGTTAGTTGCCGGGTTAAACTTGCGCAATCGCGCAAAGATAAATTAAATCCTTGTCCTGCAACCGGATGTAAAAAATGTGCAGCATTACCAATTAATACCAGATGTGAACGGATTTGTTCTTTGGCCGTGACCAATTGTAATGGATATGCATGACGTTGGCCGACACGTAAAAAATTTCCCAATCGATTACCAAAACGTTTTTGCAAATGCGTTAAAAATATTTCTTCAGGTGCATTGAGTAATTCACTCGCTTGCTTTTCAGGTAGTGTTAATACCAAGGCTGCTTCTTGTGCAGATGCACTTTTCCCCAGTGGTAATAAAGCAATGGGTCCCAATTCGGTAAAACGTTCATAAGCTGTGTGTTGATGGGGTTCTGAAAAGGCAACATTGGCGATAATCGCCGTTTGATGATAAGGCTGAATATTAAAATCAATGCCCAATTGCTGTGCCAGTTTTGATTGTCCGCCATCAGCCATAATCACCAAATCAGTTTCTATCTGTTCAATTTTTGTGGATGTGGTATGCCTAAGCTGCACAGCAGCTCCCGTTTTTTTCGGTGTAATTTTTTCGGCACAAGTCGAAGAAAACAATTGAATGTTGGGCAAGTTTTTCATTGCAGATAACAGGACTTTGCCAATCCATTGATTGGGTATTACATAGCCGACTGCATCAACAGCGTAATCCTGCGCATTAATTACTCCGCCCATTAAATGCCCGGCATCACTGATATGAATTTTACGAATTGCAGTAGCCTGTTCTGATAATTTTCCCCACACATCCAATGATTGAAAAATGCTGATACTGCCATGTGCAATTGCAGTCGATCGCGCATCAAAACTTGCATGAAAAAAATTGGCTTCATTTTCCGAAAAGGATTGTGCATCCAGCAACGCAATGCGCCACTCCGCATTTGCATGCGCCAACAATAAAGCCAGACTCATGCCGACCATGCCGCCGCCGATAATGGTGATGTTGTAGTGGGATTGTGTCTTTATGTTTTCAATCATTTGCTAATAGTTCTGTAATAAACTTGAGCTTGTTTCAGTCAGGCGATATTTTTGTATTTCACTCATTAAGTCGCCATCAATTTTTCAATTTCTTGCACAGTCTTTGGAACATTTTTTGTCAACACTTCATTTCCATCTTTGGTGATCACCACATCATCTTCAATGCGAATGCCGATGCCGCGCCATTTTTTTGCGACTTTTTCATTGTCGGGTGCGACGTAAATTCCCGGTTCGACTGTCATCACCATTCCCGGTTCGAGCAAACGCCATTCGCCGCCGACTTTATAGTCGCCAACATCGTGCACATCCATACCTAACCAGTGGCCTGCGCGGTGCATGTAAAATTCTTTGTAGGATTCGGATGTAATTAATTCTTCCAGTTCACCTTCAAGCAAGCCTATATCGAGTAAGCCTTGAGTGATAACACGTACAGTAGCTTCGTGTGGATCATTCCAGTGATTGCCGGGTTTGGCGACAGCGATTGCGGCAAGTTGTGCGTCCAAACAAATGTTGTAGAGAATTTTTTGCTCGTTGGAAAATTTTCCGTTAGCCGGAAACGTGCGTGTGATATCAGCAGCGTAATAATCCAGTTCACAGCCTGCATCGATTAAGACAAGATCACCATTTTTAATCGCAGCAGAATTTTCGATGTAATGCAAAATGCAGCCATTTTTTCCGCCACCAACAATAGAGTTGTAGGCAGGAAAACGCGCGCCGTTGCGATGAAATTCGTGAAGAATTTCAGCTTCAAGTTGATATTCCAGCATGCCGGGTTCGCAAATTTTCATGGCGCGTATGTGAGCTGCAGCAGAAATATCGGCAGCTTCTTTCATGACTCGAATTTCCGCTGCACTTTTAAATAAACGCATATCATGTAACAGGTGGCTCAAATCCAAAAACTCACCCGGTGGTGTTGCGCCTGAACGCACTTTTGCACGTATGGTGTTGATCCATTCCATGACTTGTTTATCAAATTCTCCGTCTTTGCCCATCGCATAATAAACACGCTGACGACCTTCGAGCAGGCCTGGCAAAATATCGTCTATGTCATCAATTGGGAATGCATCATCGGCATCAAATTGTTCGCAAGCACCTTCAGGGCCTGCGCGATAACCATCCCAAATTTCGCGTTCGCGATTGCGTTCGCGCACGAACATCACAAAAGAACCATGTTCACGACCGGGAATTAATGCAATGACTGCTTGCGGCTCTTCAAAGCCGGACAAATATAAAAAATCGCTGTCCTGTCGATAATGATATTCAGTGTCACGACTGCGAACCCGCTCGGGTGCTGCCGGCAAAATAGCAATGGAATTGGGTTCCATCATATCCATTAATTGTTTGCGGCGACGAGAAAATTCTGTTTTGGTGATGCGCATAATCTTTCCGTATCAAAAAATACCGTTAATGAATTTGTTGCGATGCGGGTGGGGTAACGGGTTCAGTGGTTGCAAACTCTTCGTAGAAGCTGGACGCAATCATGCGTACGTACTCAGTGACTTCCATATAATCTGCTTCATTTGCCTCATCATCTTCTTCATCGTCCACTTGAATTTGTACTATAGCGGCGAGGTCTCGCAATCGATCCTGGGCTTCTTCATCCAATTGACGATTTGTGGCATCGACACTGCCGAATCCTGTTAAGAAACCGTGGCACCACTGGCTGAGTGCAGTGACACGATCAGAGATTAATTCATCATCGTCGGGCAGCAATAATGTTAATGAGAAATCGTTGCGAAATTGTTCGCGCGTGACATGGTAAACCTGAGCCAGTAAATCGCGAATACGGGGTTCCGGTGCCTGGGTGAAATCCAGAAATTCCACGGCATCCAATAACCATTGAACTTCCGAGACTTGTGCACCGCCGGATAATTTTCCACAGAGTAATCCATGCAGTTCGGAAGGGCTATTCAATACACCGAGAGGGCTCAGGGCACTAGCCAGCTGATCGAAATCAATTTTTGCAGGAAGGGGTAATTCACTCATCAAAAACTCCAGATGCGTCTAAAATAGAAACGAATGATGACGGTATCCTAACACAAGACAGTGCTGTCATTGACCGTCCGACAGGCTCACAATATAGTGGCGCCTGCTCTACCACAGGTTATCTAGACTATGTCAAATGATCTTTTACTCTCTTTGGAAACCAAACTGGATCGTCTATTGCTGGCGTGCCAGCGATTGCAACAGGAAAATGCCGAGCTCAAAGCCCGTGAAAGTGAATGGCATAGGGAACGGCAACGATTAATTGAAAAAAATGAGCTGGCTCGCAGTCGTGTTGAGGCGATGATCACGCATCTTAAAAGTCTGGACGTGGAATAGGTCACACGAATGTCAAACGAAACTGTTACTGTCCGCATTTTGGATAAAGAATATCAAGTCGCTTGTCCCAGTGAAGAGCGTCAAGCTTTGCTGGATTCCGCGCATCTATTAAACGAACGCATGAAAACGATTCGTGGAACAGGAAGCATTGTTGGGCTTGAACGTATTGCAGTTATGGCCGCATTAAATTTAAGCCACGAATTATTACAGGCGAAGCAGGATTCCGGTGTTAGTGCAAATCAAGCCGATTTGCAACGTTTGCATGATAAATTGGATAAGAATCTGGCTTTATTTTTGTAATTTATTTTGCTTGTTTATTTCATGGCATTAAAGAAGTGAAATTGATTCAAAAACTCTTGAAGCAATTTGCTGTTGATGAGTTATACTTGCTTCAAGCCCTGAGGTGTTCGTGATCCAACAATGTCCTTGAGCCGATAAATGTAAACCCGGCAGTATCTCGTTGAGTTTGGTGTGCATGTCCGCCTGACGGAAAGCCTAAAAAACCACAGGTATCGCCACCTTGAACCTTTGGGTTCAAGGCCAGTTTGGTAGCGACATTTCGGGGTTCCTATTTTTTATGAAATTACCTTCCGATATTTCTATTACTTCGCGCAATCAATTGCGCGAAGAACTTCGTAGTAAACGCAAAGCCATTAATTCAAAACAACAAACCGAAGCAGCAATTAATCTTTTAAAAAATATTCTTAAACTTCCTATTTATTTAAAAGCTAAATATATCGCCGTTTATTTATCCAGTGATGGTGAAATAGATTTGCAGCCGCTAATCCATCAAAGCTGGGCCATGAACAAAAAAGTTTATTTGCCGGTATTAAAACCCAAATCGCGAGAACTCTGGTTTGTTGAATACACACCGCAAACAGAATTAATTGCCAATCGTTTTAAAATCTTCGAGCCCGATCCAAACAAAAACCAAAAATTACCAGCACATTTGTTGGATATAGTATTTATGCCTTTAGTGGGTTTTGACAATCAGGGCAATCGGTTGGGAATGGGCGGCGGTTTTTATGATTCCACATTTGCATTCAAAAAAGAGAAGCCAAAATCGAAGCCTTTATTGATTGGGGTTGCACATGAGTGTCAGAGGGTGGAGAAGATTGATGTGGAGGAGTGGGATGTTAGGTTGGATAAAGTGGTGACTGAGAAATTGATATATTGCAAGTAAAACCCCGTCGAAACGGGGGCTTTCGGTTTTTAGAATTTTTTTGCTATACCAAAGTTAAAACCAGAATAATCATATTCGTCTTCACTTAAATACATAATGTATTCACCACTGAAAACAATACCGGTTGATGTTTCAGCTTCTAGGCCTAAGCCATAAGAAAGACCTGAATCATCTTCGGAGATACTTTGATTAAAATCAGGTATAGAAGCCTCTAATTTCCCTTTTGTGAATCCAAGGAGACCATAAAAATTAGTACTTTTATTAAGATTCACATCTCCTTTTATGAATATAGAGATTGCCTGTTTAACTTCAAGCTCAACATCTAATCCATCAACTGAAATATTATCTTCAGCCATACCAAATACAAAATGACCCTCAATTGCAATAGAATCATTAATGTATTGCCCATATTCAATTTTTAATGCAGATGGATTGGCGGTAGGTAATCCTGATTCATCATAGTTTCCCATATGATATCCACCACCAAAATATGAATCACCATTTGCAGCTAAAGCGACCGATGAAAATAACATGGCGGTAAGAAATAAAATTTTTTTCATTGCAACTCTCCATTAATTGTTAACTTATATTGCTTCAGTATAAACATAAAAACGCAAAATTTTGCACGAATATGCTTATGCGAGCGTATTCTAGTTCAACTAAAATGCGTTGCAAATATCAACCCAAAAAAAACTTAAACGCCTGATTCTGCGTTTCATCCCAATAGGGATAATTCAAATCGTTTAAAAATATTTTTAACTCGCCGTAATCTTTTTTCGGGACTTGCATTCCAACCAATACGCGAGCAGATGCTGAGCCATGGTTGCGGTAGTGGAATAATGAAATATTCCAGCGGCCTGCAAGTTTGTTTAAAAAAGTGACTAAAGCTCCCGGGCGTTCAGGGAATTCGAAGCGATAAAGAACTTCATCGGCAATATGAGGTGCACGGCCACCGACCAAATGGCGGATGTGTAATTTTGCCAATTCGTTTTCTGTCATGTCGGTGACATCATAGTTTTGGTTTTTTAAATCGTTGACCAATTCTTTTCGATCAGTTCCACCTGCGCTGACTTGCACACCGACAAAAATTCTTGCTTCGCTGGAGTCCGCATAGCGATAATTAAATTCCGTAATATTGCGTTTGCCCAAGGCTTTGCAAAATTCTTTGTAAGCGCCGGGGCGTTCGGGAATTGTTACGGCCAAAATCGCTTCACGTTGTTCGCCGATTTCAGTACGTTCGCTGATATAACGCAAGCGATCGAAATTAATGTTGGCGCCACAATCTATGGCGACTAATGTTTGGCCGGTGATACCGTGTTGCGCGACATATTTTTTTAAACCGGCAACACTGGTTGCGCCGGCAGGTTCGGCAATTGAGCGCGTATCTTCAAAAACATCTTTGATGCCTGCACAGATTTCGTCGGTAGTCACAGTCATGCATTCATCAACTGTTTTGCGCAAAATGCGGAAAGTTTCCTCACCGATTTGTGCCACGGCAATACCATCAGCAAAAATTCCGACTTGTGGAAGCACCACACGTTTTTTCTTTTCCATGGCTGCCATCAAGCAGGCAGATTCTTCAGATTCTACGGCGATAATTTTGGTTTCAGGGCGCAAATATTTTACGTAAGCAGAAATACCTGCCGCCAAACCGCCACCACCGACGGCGATAAAAATGGCGTCGATTTTTCCGGGATATTGACGCAGAATTTCCATGCCGATGGTGCCTTGCCCGGCGATTACATCGGGGTCATCAAAAGGATGAATATAAGTCAGGCCTTTTTCTTCAACCAATTTTTTGGCGTGAGTTGATGCTTCATCATAACTGTCGCCATGCAATACCACTTTGGCCCCACGCGCTTTGACGGCATCGACTTTAATGGTTGGTGTTGTGCGTGGCATAACGATTGTGGCTTTGATGCCAAGGTGTTGTGAGCCAAGGGCAACACCCTGCGCGTGATTGCCTGCTGAAGCACAAATGACGCCGCGATTGCGTTCTTCTTCGGTGAGTTGCAACAGCTTGTTGTAAGCGCCGCGCAATTTAAATGAAAACACCGGCTGCAAATCTTCACGTTTTAACAGGACTTTATTGCCTGTGCGCTGCGAAAGAAGACGAGCTTCATCCAGTGGCGTTTCGATGGCCAGGTCGTAGATGCGCGCATTGAGTATGCGTTTTATGTAGGAATCGGTCATGGTTTTTGTATAGTCATTAACAGAAAGCGGCCAGTGTAAACAATTTGGCAGTGGCTGGCATCTTTGGATCTGTATAATGCGTTTTTTTGTAGGGGCAGGTGCCTGTGCCTGCCCGTCGTAGATTCCACCCGGGAATTATATTGATTCTGAGAGAAGCCATGACCCAAGACCAATTAAAACAAGCCGTCGCTCGCGCCGCCATTGATTACATAAAGCCCAAATTATTTTCGGATTCCATTATTGGTGTGGGTACAGGTTCCACCGCCAATTTTTTTATCGATTTTCTCGGTGAAATAAAAAACCAATTTGCCGCCGCTGTCGCCAGTTCAGAAGCCTCGGCGCAGCGGTTAAAAAAATTGGGTATCGATGTGCTCGACTGTAACTCGGTGAGTGAATTGGTCGTCTATGTTGACGGCGCAGATGAAAGCAACGCGCAGCTGCATTTAATCAAAGGTGGTGGTGCTGCACTTACGCGCGAAAAGATTGTTCGTGCTGTTTCCAAAGAATTTGTCTGCATCGCAGATGAAAGCAAATGGGTTGATGTCCTGGGCAAATTCCCATTGCCTGTCGAAGTCATTCCCATGGCACGTTCTTATGTCGCACGCGAAATTGTCAAACTGGGTGGTGCACCGGTCTATCGAGAAGGTGTTGTGACTGATAACGGAAATGTGATTCTCGATGTTTATAATTTAAAAATTACTGACGCAATTGCACTCGAAAATACACTCAATCAAATCACCGGTGTAGTCACCAACGGATTATTCGCCGCAAAAGGCGCAGATGTTTTGTTGTTGGGGACTAAAGAGGGTGTCAGGACGATTTTTCCGAAGAATTGATTATTTTCGTTGCATCACTGCATATACAAAACTTTGTGTTGTATTAAAGGGAGTTTGATGCGTTTCTTTTTCCGTGGTGAGTAAATCAAAATCAGCGCTGAATTCTGCAAAGAGGGATTCACTGGAATAACGAACAGTATTCAAGTTGCTGCACTTTTCGGGACCATCATCAGCAAAAGTAGCTATGACTAAAAAACCTTTTGCTTTTAAGGCGTGTAAAAGATTTTTCTTATAAGCTTCACGAGCTGGTGCATCAGTCAGGAAATGAAACACGGCTCGGTCATGCCAGAGTTGATATTCATTTTTTGGCAATAGTGTTTGCGTTATGTCAGCAGCCAGCCAGTTAATTGCTCCGGCTTTTTCTCCCAAACGATTTTTGGTTAAGTCCAATGCGGTTTTCGAAATATCCAACAATGCGATATTTGAATATCCAAGTTTTAATAAATCATCAACCAATACCGATGCGCCTGCACCTACATCAATAATAGAATCACTGAGTGATAGGCTGCAGGCATCTATCAGGGACAAAGATTTATCCGCATGGGGTTGAAACCAACTCACAGCATCAGATGATTTGGTTTGATAAACTTTTTCCCAATGTTCTTGATTCGACATTCAAATCACTCCGCCGTAATCATTCCCAAATTGCGAACAATCTGCGCAGTGGGTTCGGTTTGGTTCATGGTATAGAAATGCAAGCCTGGTGCTTCGTTCTCCAGTAATACATCACACAACTCGGTTACCAGATCAACGCCGAAGCTTTTCAAACTCGCTTCGTCATCACCAAAATTTTCCAGTGCTTTGCGTAACCAGCGTGGAATTTCGGCGCCGCAAGAATCAGAAAAACGGGTTAAATTTTTGTAATTGATGATGGGCATAATGCCCGGATACATCGGCTGGGTAATGCCGATTTTGTGGCATTGCTCGATAAAATAAAAATACGAATCCGGGTTGAAAAAATATTGCGTAATGGCACTGTTGGCACCTGCATCAAATTTGCCTTTTAAGTAACGCAAATCATCGCTATAACTTTTCGCTTGTGGATGAATTTCCGGATAGGCAGCAACCTCAAGATGAAATTTATCGCCAAAATGTTTGCGAATAAAAGCAACCAGTTCGTTAGCGTAAACCAATTGATAAGCGCCGCCGACACCTGAAGGCATATCACCACGCAATGCAACAATCCGGTCTACACCTGCATCGAGATAATCCTCGATTAATCTTTTAATCGTTTCTTCATCATCACCGCCAAAAGATAAGTGGGGCGCAACACTCACACCTTCTTTTTTGAATTGCGTGACTATACCTTTGGTGTTGTCGCGGGTTGATCCACCTGCGCCATAGGTAACAGAAAAAAAGTCGGGTTCAAATTCCGATAATTTATCGCGAACCTGAAATAATTTTTCCCGACCTTCTACTGTTTTAGGTGGAAAAAATTCAAAACTTAAACGCGGTTGTGAGTCTTGCATGATGAAATCCTGAATTTGGTTTTTTAAGTTCCCCACTTTGAAAAAGGGGGGTTAGGGGGGATTTAAAATCTCAGAAAATTTTGACCATCTTAAATCCCTCCCCCGCCTCCCTTTTTCAAAGGGAGGAGCTGGTTCCCTTGCCTTGGCAGGGAACAAATTAATACTTATATGAATCCTGCTTATACGGTCCCTCAACCTCAACTCCAATATATTCCGCCTGTTGTTGTGTTAATTTGGTAATCACACCACCGAAACCTTCGACCATATCTTTTGCGACTTCTTCATCCAATTTTTTCGGCAATACCCGAACATAAATATGTTCGGGTTTTTGTTCTGCTGGCAAATCTGCAAATTTGCGTTCGTACAAATAAATTTGTGCGAGCACCTGATTGGCAAATGAACCATCCATAATGCGTGATGGGTGACCGGTTGCGTTGCCTAAATTTACCAAACGGCCTTCCGATAATAAAATTAAATAATCATTTTTTGTCATGTCACGATAAATTTTATGTACTTGTGGTTTGATTTCTTCCCAAGCCCAATTTTTGCGCATAAAGGCCGTGTCGATTTCACTGTCAAAGTGACCAATATTGCAAACCACTGCGCCGGGTTTTAGTGAGCGCAGCATGGATGAATCACACACATTCACATTGCCAGTGGTAGTCACCAACAAATCAGTTGTGCTTAAAACAGCGTGATTCAAATCTTCAAATTTACCGGTATTGATGCCGTGATTGTAAGGCGACACCACTTCGAAGCCATCCATACAAGCTTGCATGGCACAGATAGGATCTATTTCGGTAATTTTTACAATCATGCCTTCCTGACGCAGTGATGCAGCAGAACCTTTACCCACATCACCGTAACCAATCACCAGAGCTTTTTTGCCCATTAATAAATGATCAGTGCCGCGTTTAATCGCATCACTCAAGCTGTGACGGCAACCGTATTTGTTATCGTTTTTACTTTTGGTGACGGCATCATTCACATTAATAGCGGGTACTTTTAATGTGCCCTTTTTCAACATCTCAATTAAACGATGTACGCCAGTAGTGGTTTCTTCAGAAATGCCATGAATTTTATCCAGCATCTGTGGATATTTTTCGTGAATGATTAAGGTGACATCACCACCGTCATCCAGAATCATATTGGCATCCCAGGGTTTGCCGTCTTTTAAAATGGTTTGTTCGATACACCACCAAAATTCTTCTTCAGTTTCACCTTTCCATGCGAACACGGGAATTCCACGCTCGGCAATTGCAGCCGCCGCGTGATCCTGTGTTGAAAAAATATTGCAAGATGACCAACGAACTTCGGCACCCAATTCAATCAGTGTTTCAATTAACACTGCTGTTTGAATGGTCATGTGAATGCAGCCAATAATTTTTGCATCTGCAAGTGGTTTGCTGTGTTTGTATTTGCGACGCAAAGCCATTAACGCCGGCATCTCGCTTTCGGCAATTTCAATTTCTTTGCGACCCCAATTGGCGAGAGTAATGTCGGCAACTTTGTAATCTGGTGTGCTCATGATGTGTTCCTGTAGAAAAATGTTTTGCCCTCACCCTAACCCTCTCCCGGAGGGAGAGGGGATTGAACTCCCTGCTTAACTTACTACGAAGAGAATTCAGTTCCCTCTCCCTCGGGGAGAGGGTTAGGGTGAGGGCCTGTGAATTTTTTAAATCGCCTTTTTCAAAGCCTCAGCCTTATCCGTTTTCTCCCAAGTGAAATCCGGCAACTCGCGACCGAAGTGACCATAGGCTGCTGTCTGGCGATAAATTGGTCTTTTTAAATCCAACATTTGAATTAACCCGCCAGGACGCAAATCAAAATATTCGCGAATTAATTTTACAATGTCGGCATCGGATAATTTTCCTGTGCCAAAAGTGTTCACCGAAATGGATGTGGGTTCGGCAACACCAATTGCGTAGCTGACTTGAATTTCGCATTTATCTGCCAAACCAGCAGCGACAATATTTTTCGCAACATAGCGACCTGCGTAAGCAGCAGATCTATCGACTTTTGATGGATCTTTTCCGGAGAAAGCACCGCCACCGTGACGTGCCATGCCGCCGTAAGAATCCACAATAATTTTGCGGCCGGTTAAACCGCAATCACCTACAGGCCCACCAATAATAAATTGGCCAGTCGGGTTGATATGGTATTGGGTATCTTTGTGCAACCATTCAGCGGGTAAAACATTTTTGATAATTAATTCACGAACCGCTTCGTGAATTTCGGATTGTTTAACATTGGGGCTGTGTTGTGTTGATAGCACTACTGCATCGACTGCAACCGGTTTACCATTTTCATAACGCAAAGTGACCTGACTTTTGGCATCAGGGCGTAGCCATGGCAGAGAACCGTTTTTGCGCAATTGTGCTTGTTTTTCAACTAAACGATGCGCATAAAAAATCGGTGCTGGCATTAATACCGAGGTTTCATTGGTGGCATAACCAAACATCAAACCCTGATCACCTGCGCCCAATTCTTTTGCATCTTTTTCATCAACGCCCATGGCGATATCGGCAGATTGTTTACCGATTGCATTTAACACTGCGCAGCTTGCGCCATCAAAACCGACATCGCTGGAGTTGTAACCTATATCCAAAATTACCTGACGAATTAAATCTTCCAAATCGACATAGGTTGATGTGCGCACTTCCCCGGCAACAATCGCCATTCCGGTTTTCACCAGAGTTTCAACCGCCACGCGCGCGTTGGGATCGTCTTTTAAAATTGCATCCAGCACGGCATCGGAAATCTGGTCTGCCATTTTGTCGGGATGACCTTCTGAAACGGATTCAGATGTGAAGACGGAATATTCGGACATAATTTTTTCCTTCATTAAATAAAAATTAATGCTTAAAAATTTCACCCCCTCCTAGCCTCCCCCTTAGCAAGGGGGAGGAACTTGACTCCCAACTTGCTACAAAGTGAAGTCTGTTCCCTCCCCTTGCCAAGGGGAGGGTTAGGGTGGGGTGATATTTTACAAATTCGGTTTAAAAAATTGCCTCAATTGAATTTGAAACCCATTGCGCAACGCAAAATAAATACTTTGACCTTCATCCAGTTTTGCGGCTTTGGCCCAGCGTGAAAAATCCTGGGGCTCGAATCCTTGCCATAGGTCACCACAGGCTTCGCGCGCCCAGGTTTGTTCGTGACGACATAAATCACAAATTAATAAAGCACCGCCCGGTGCGAGGCTGCGACTTAAATCCACAAAAATATCAGCGGGCGATGCGGTGTGGTGCAGCACCATATTTACCACAATGCAGTCAGCCAGAATTTTTTGTGCGTCGAGTGTTTGCGTATCGCCTAATATAAATTCGATATTGCGCAGTGATTTGCTTTGCGCAAATTGTTTGGCTTTTTCCAGCATTTGTTTGGAATTGTCCAAGGCCACAACCTGATTAAATTGTTGCGACAATACTGAAAGAAATTCTCCTTCGCCTGGCCCTATTTCCAGCGCCAGGTCTTTGTGTTTCAACGCGCTGTTATTTAATAAACTGGTAACTTGGTCGGCATAAACCGGATAACTGGCAATTAAATCCTGTTGCGCACGAAATTTATCGGCATTTTCGGTAAAAAAAGTTTGCGCAGCCTGATTGCGTTCTTGCCGCAAGGCGTGCACTTTTTGTTGCAGATCCGCAGACAGCTGGATTTCGTCCACCGTGGCAAATAATTGTTGTTGCAGATTGGCCAGTAAATGCTCCGGTGATAAATAAGCGCGACGGTAAAAAATCGAATTACCTTCACGGCGCGAACCGAGCAACCCGGCATTGGTTAATACTTTCAGGTGGTGACTCATGCCGGACTGTGTGGTGTCGAACAAGCGGCTCAATTCCAGCACGCCATAAGAGTCTTGTGAGAGAACGCGCAAAATATCCAGGCGCAATGTGTCGCCAGCTGCTTTGAGCAAGTTGGCGAGGGCACCGGCATCAACCTTTTGCTGGACAACATCAGTCAGCAAAGGAAATTCGGTGGAGGTATTGGTGGGGGCAGATTGATTCATGCCGGCAAGTCTAGCAGTCGAAATCACCTATATCAAAATATTTTGATATAGGTTTTGCAGAATGATGACGTTTTCATAGCGGAAGATCATCAGACTTTTTCTGTTCTGTGCTTTACCGCAGGTGACAGCTGAGAGAGAATGCCCGCCGACCAATACTGCACGTCAGACAGTAGATCCGGCAAAAATCCTTTTAAATCAACCATTCCAGGAGCTTCATTGATGCCTTCTCGCCAACATCTTGCCAATGCAATTCGTGTCCTTTCTATGGACGCAGTCCAAAAAGCCAATTCAGGTCACCCGGGTGCCCCGATGGGAATGGCTGATATTGCCGAAGTCTTGTGGAATGATTTTTTAAAGCACAATCCAAACAATCCGGGATGGGTCGATAGAGATCGCTTTGTGTTGTCAAATGGACATGGCTCCATGTTGATTTACTCTTTGTTGCATTTGTCCGGCTACGACTTGCCCATGGATGAGTTAAAGCAATTCCGTCAGTTGCATTCAAAAACTCCCGGTCACCCGGAGCTTGGTTATACAGTTGGTGTTGAAACGACTACCGGCCCATTGGGACAGGGAATTGCAAATGCCGTGGGTATGGCGCTGGCTGAAAAAATTCTGGCTGCACAATTTAACCGTGACGGGCACAAGGTTGTTGATCACTTTACCTATTGTTTCCTGGGCGATGGCTGCATGATGGAGGGTGTCTCTCATGAAGCCTGTTCATTGGCCGGCACTTTGGGCCTGAACAAACTGATTGCTTTCTATGATGACAACGGTATTTCGATTGATGGTCATGTTGAAGGCTGGTTTACCGATGACACCGCCAAGCGTTTCGAAGCTTACGGCTGGAATGTGATTCGTGCCGTTGATGGGCATGATGCGGCGGCTATTAAATCCGCTATTGAAGCTGCCCGCGCTGAAACCAAAAAGCCCACATTGATTATCACCAAAACCATCATTGGTTTTGGTTCCCCCAACAAACAAGCTTCCCACGATTGCCATGGGTCACCCCTGGGTCTTGAAGAAGTTGCTTTGGTTCGTAAAACCCTGGGCTGGGAATACGAGCCTTTTGTAATTCCAGCTGATATTTATGCTGGTTGGGATGCAAAAGCCAAAGGTGCTGCAGCTGAAAAATCCTGGAGCGAGAAATTTGCTGCCTACAAAGCTGCATATCCTGAGTTGGCAGCCCAGTTTGATCGTCGCGTTATTAAAGGTGATTTACCAGCCGATTTTGCGGCAAAAGCCGAGGCCTTTATCGCCGAGAGCCAGGCCAAGTCAGAAAAAATCGCCAGCCGCAAAGCGTCGCAAAATTCTATTGCTGCTTTTGCTCAGATACTTCCCGAGTTGCTGGGAGGTTCTGCGGATCTCGCCGGTTCCAACCTGACAATTGTGAAATCTTCCAAGGGTGTGAATGCCGATGACGCCAGTGGCAACTACATCTATTACGGTGTGCGTGAGTTTGGTATGAGCGCCATCATGAATGGTATTTCGGCACACGGTGGATTCATCCCTTACGGCGCTACTTTCCTGATGTTCCAGCAATATGCTGCCAACGCTGTGCGTATGTCTGCTTTGATGAAGTTGCGCAATATTTTTGTCTATACCCATGACTCGATTGGTCAGGGTGAAGATGGCCCAACTCATCAGCCTGTTGAAGTGCTGGCCACTTTGCGCATGACACCGAATATGGATACCTGGCGCCCGGCTGACGCAGCCGAATCGGCTGTTTCATGGAAGGCCGCAATTGAGCGCAAAACCGGCCCGACTTCATTGGTGTTCAGCCGTCAAAATCTGGATGCATTCGCTCGTACCCCCGCACAAGTGGCGAATATTGCCAAGGGTGGTTATGTATTGGTGGATTCAGTCGGTGAGCCAGACGCAATCCTGATTGCAACCGGGTCGGAGGTGGGCGTTACCGTCAAAGCCGCCGAAGCCTTGAAAGCCAAAGGTCACAATGTGCGTGTTGTATCCATGCCATCCACTTCAGTATTTGATCGTCAGGATGCTGCGTACAAAGAGTCTGTTCTGCCAAGCCATATTTTTGCTCGTGTTGCAGTTGAAACCGCACATGTGGATTTCTGGTACAAGTACGTTGGTTTCGACGGTCGCGTAGTGGGTATGACCACCTTCGGCGAATCAGCTCCGGGGCCCAAACTGATGGAACACTTCGGGTTCACTGTGGACAATATTGTGGCGACAGTTGAAGAGTTGATTGAGGATTAATTTGCCGTTTTCCCCGAAAAAACACCCGACGCAAGTCGGGTGTTTTGTTTTGTGTGTAGAAAATTCCCAAGCTCCTAATTCATTGAAATTTTTCGACTTTTTTATTCCCGTTCCGGCCAAACCAAAAGTGATAAGACTCAGTTTAGGGTGATACTTAAGGTGGGACGACAAAAATTTCTGTCACTTCCAATATTGGCTGGGTAGTTGGCAAGCTCTTGTCACTATACCTTTTGCTGCACGGCATGAGGTTGTGAGTAACAATGGATTCGGTACACCAACTCCTACCATTGTCAGTTTCATTCTCCTTGAGCTCCCGTTGTTGGTCGAAGGCGGGAGTTTTTTTAGGCAAACAGATATCGCAAATTTGATCCTGGATCGGGTTTGCAGCGTTACAACAAAACTATAACAACAGAGGTCGATTTCTGATGAAGACAATTTATTTGCAAAAGGCAATAGGGCTTGGTCTCACACTGGTGCTTTCAGGGCTGGTGGGTTGTGGTGGATCGGGTGAGTCAGGCGGAAAGTCTTCCTCCCGACAATCCAGTTTGACCAGTTCAAGCATCAGCTCCAATGTTTCCAGTATTTCAAGCACCGGTGTTTCAAGTAGTGTTTCCAGCTCCAGACTGTCTTCCAGTTCCAGTAGCGCGCCTCTCTGGACATTGGTCTGGAGTGATGAATTCAATGCGAGCTCAATCGACACCAGCAAGTGGGGTCACGAAGAAAATTGCTGGGGCGGCGGTAATAACGAACAGCAGTGCTATACCGACCGCGCTGAAAATTCTTTTATTGAAAATGGAATATTAAAAATCGTCGCCCGTAAGGAAAATTTTACCGGCCCCAATACGCCAGATGGTTCAGGTGACGCCACCTCCACCCTGCCTTACACCTCCGCACGTTTGCGCACCAAAGGTTTGCAAGAGTGGACTTTCGGTCGCTTTGAAATTCGCGCGAAATTACCTTTTGGTCAAGGCACCTGGCCTGCCATCTGGATGTTGCCCACCAACTCGCCTTACGGCAATTGGGCATCCAGTGGTGAAATCGACATTATGGAAGCGGTGAATTTAAAAACCGTCACCGGCGATGCGGCACCCGAAGCCCGCGTGCACGGCACGCTGCATTACGGTCGCGCCTGGCCGCAGAACGTGTCATCCGGTGCAGATTACGCTTTGCCGGGCAACGCCAATCCTGCTGATGATTTCCATGTTTATGCACTCGAATGGGAAGACGGTGAAATTCGTTGGTATGTGGACGGCGTGCACTACGCAACACAAAGATCCAGCGGTTGGTATTCACAATATTTGGACAGCGATGAATTAAAAAATGCACCTGAAGGTGCTCCCTATGATGATCAATCACGCTATCACTTGTTGTTGAATTTAGCTGTTGGCGGCGCTTGGGCAGGCAGTGTGAATAACACCGGTATTGATGAATCTGTTTTCCCACAAACTTTGGAAATTGATTACGTACGTGTGTACGAGTGCAGCCTGTCGCCACAAACAGGCAAGGGTTGCGCAACGGTTGGTGATGGCGCCGAGTTGGTTGCGGGGCATCAGCGACCGGTAATCGGTGATGCCAATTTACCCGGGCCACCTTTGTTCAAAATGTACGAAGACAGTCTTGCAGAAGGTTTGGTTTTTGACAGTTATGATCCAGACAATTTTGTCACTCACAGCGAAGTCGATGAAACCAATCGCGGCAAAGTATTGAATCTGGTGAAAACCGGTGCAACCGGGAATTTTTATTTCAAAGTGAATGGTGACGCCGCGGATCTGCGCAATTGGTCTAGCGATTCCGAATTAATTTTTGATGTCAAAGTAAATAGCAAAGCCGATGGCGCAACACTGCTGGTGAAAATGGATTCCGGTTGGCCCAACGTGAGTGATGCAGTCGTTCCACTCGCGGCCAACGGTGAGTGGAGTGAATTCAGAATTCAACTCGGCGATTTAATTGATAACGGCAATTCACTGGCATCAGGTATGGCAAGTCTTGCCAGCATTGCCAATATTTTTGTATTGGAACCGTCAGCGGCTATTGATGTGTCATTCGATAATATTCGTATTGAAGGCGAAGAGAATCAAAATGTTGAAGAATTTGCTGCATTGCCGTTCTATTCAATTTACGGCGACGCAATCCCTGGTGAATTACAAATCCAAAGTTACAATCCTGATAGTGCCATCAGCAGTTCACAAATAGATGAAAGTGGCCGCGGTAAAGTTTTCAATGTTGTGAAGACGGGCGCAACCGGTAATGTGTATTTTAATATTACGTCAGGCATACAAAATTTGAGTCACTGGGCAGCCGATGGTGAATTGGTATTTGATGTCAAAGTCAATTCAAAAGCGAGTGGTGCAAACTTGTTGGTCAAAATGGATTCCGGTTGGCCCAACGTCAGTGATTTCACAGTGCCGGTTGCCAACAATGGTGAATGGAAAGAAGTTCGCATTGCGGTTTCCGATTTAATCGACAACGGCAATTCAGTTGCTTCTGGCTCAGCGAATCTCAGCGCCATATCCAATTTATTTGTGATTGAACCCAGCGCTGCCATGGATGTGTCCTTCGATAATATTCGTTTGGTTATACCTTCCAGCTACAACATATATGACGATGCACCCAACGCGGAATTGCAAATTCAAAGCTACAATCCGGATGGTTTGGTAAGCACTTCATCTGTAACAGAAACCAATCGTGGAAATGTTTTCCGTGTGGTAAAAACAGCTACAGGTCAAGGCAATGCCTATTTCAATAATATTGCGGGTGCGCGTGATATTAGCGCCTGGGCCAATGCAAAACTGGAATTCGATTACAAAATTGCCAGTCACGGCACCGGTGCTTATTTGTTGATAAAAATGGATAGCGGTTGGCCTAACGCCAGCGATGTGCAGATTGATCCAGCCGACACCAATTGGCACAGCTACTCTATTCGCGTGGCCGATTTAATCAGCGATGGCAACCACTACACATCACAAGCGGACAAAGCCAATATTCAACAAATATTGAATTTGTTTGTGATAGAACCTCAGGGGAGCGCAATGGATGTTTCATTTGATAACATCCGGATTACCACGGAATAACAAAAACAACAGGGATAAAAAAGCCGCAGCTCAAACTGCGGCTTTTTTTATTTTTTATCTTCGTTCCCTGAATGCTGTTTTCGATATTCAGTCGGCGACATGCCGACCAAGCGACTGAAAAACCGATGAAAAGCGGATTTGCTGTTGAATCCTGCTTCTAATAAAACATCCATTACGGTTTTATCTGTATCACTGAGCAAACGTTTAGCTTCCTCCACCCGGTAGCTATTCATAAATTCAAAAAAATTGGTGTTGTAGTGTTTATTGATAACAGCGCTGACTTCTTTCACGGGTAAATTGATGCGTTTGGAGAACTCTTCAATGTTCAAGTTTTGTTTAAGAAAGAACTTTTGAACCTCCATTCCTTCATGTACTTTTTGGATGGCCAAATCAGTAATTTTTTCGATGATTTTATCTTTGCTGACTTCAGGTTTTGTGGTGAGCAATTGGTGTGCATGCACCACACTATTGATGAAGAGCGCATTGATTAAAATAAAAATGACATAATTTTCAGTAATACCAAAAAGGTCGGCAACTTGAGGTGATTCACCGCCGATGATGTTGGCAACAAGGTGTACTAAAATCGAAAAGCTCCAGCTAAATAAAAATCCCAAGCTGAGAATGTTCAGCCAGCTCGGTTCCGTGGGTGAAAAATTGGAATACTGATTATGTAAACTGATCCGGTAAAGTCTGACTCTATAGACAGCAGCCAAACCATAAAAAAATGGCATAACTTTAATAAAATGCCAAATGGTGTTGGCAATTTGTTGATCCGTTTCATTCAAATCGCGAAAGCGCAAATCCGAACTATTGATTTGAAAAATTATCAGCCAAAGCAAGGCGATGACAATCGGAATCAAATGTAACAAGTGACGCCTTGAAAGAACAAAAGCATCTTGAGTCAGTGCAATTACATAGAAGAGCAGTAGTGGCCCTTTTAACAATTGAGCAGTGACTAAAAAGAAAGGTAAAAGCGTTTCATCAAATAATTGAAACAAACCGACATCATCATTCCACAATACCAGTACGCAGGCGGAGGCAATCGCAATCGAGATCAACAGCATAGCCAACAGATAATTGGCCAATCGATTTTTGACGGGGAGAATAGTTTGGAAAATTACCAATAAAAAACATTCAGCGACAGTCATAAATAAAACCATGTCGTGAATATTAAAGATATGTTCTTGCATTTGGTTTGACCTTGGTTGTTGTATTTATCTAAGGCCAGAGAATAATAGCGCAAAATATTCCCCATTTCGCCCGGCAAATTAGTTTTTCAGCCTTGCCTCAGGTAAACTTGCCAGCCTCAAAACTTCCCCATTCCGGCTTTTCAGGAGACACCCCATGACCGTAAAACTGATGAAAGACCAGAACCTTTCTGGCAAACGTGTATTAATTCGCCAGGACTTGAACGTACCTTTGGAAAATGGCCGTATCACCAGTACTGTACGAATTGATGCATCTATCCCAACTATCAAGCAGGCGCTTGCTGCAGGGGCTAAAGTGATGATCATGTCTCACTTGGATAAACCTGTTGAGGGGGAATTTAATCCAGCCAAGTCCCTGGCTCCTGTTGCAAAGTATCTCAGTGAAAAATTGGGCCGTGATATTCCATTGATCCAAAACTGGGTTGACGGTTTTGAAATGAAAGGCGATTTGGTTTTGTTGGAAAACGTTCGCTTCAATGTCGGCGAAGGTAAAAATTCTGACGAACTTTCCAAAAAAATGGCCGCACTTTGTGATGTGTTTGTAATGGATGCTTTCGGTACCGCGCACCGCGCACAAGCCTCAACCCATGGTGTCGCAAAATTTGCACCGATTGCATGCGCAGGTCCATTGCTTTCAGCGGAACTGGAAGCTCTCGGCAAGGTTCTCGATAATCCTGCACGCCCATTAGTGGCAATCGTTGGTGGTTCAAAAGTATCGACCAAATTAAGTGTGTTGGATGCAGTTTCCAAAATTGCAGACATATTGGTTGTTGGTGGCGGTATCTCGAATACTTTTGTTGCATCAGCTGGGAACGAAGTCGGCAAATCTCTTCATCAAAAAGAAATGATTCCTGAGGCACAACGTTTGCGCGCGCAAACTGAAGTGGTTTACGCCACCGACGTGCGTACCACTAAGGAAGATTATACGGAGTGGAATCACAATTCTGTTTGCGTAACGAAAAAAGCCAACGAAATTCAAGCTGACGAAGAAATTATCGACTACGGCCCCGAAACCGCAGCACGCGTTGCCGAGATAATCAAAAACGCCAAAACCATTTTATGGAACGGCCCTTGCGGTGTTTTTGAATTCGATGCTTTCGCAAAAGGCACAGAAGTAGTTGCTCGTGCCATCGCAGACAGCGAAGGTTTTTCGGTTGCAGGTGGCGGCGATACTTTGGCAGCAATTGATAAGTGGAATCTGGCCGACAAAATTTCTTATGTTTCTACCGGTGGTGGTGCATTTTTGGAATTTGTTGAAGGCAAAAAATTACCTGCTGTCGCGATTTTGGAAGAAAGAGCTAAAGCTTGATTTACTGAAAACTTAACTAAAAAGGCAGCTGTGAAAACAGCTGCCTTTTTTATTGGTAAGTCCACAAAGGTCAATTGGGAATTCTTTTCCAATCGAGGCAAATTGAAGTTGGTGGGAAAGTACAAGCCATAAAAGACAAAAAGTAAAGAAGTGTAAATGTCCCCAGCTTGAGTAACTATCACAAAAATAGTGGTTACAATATACAAAATTTTGTATAAATGTTGAGGGGGTTTACCGTGGAACAATTAGCTTATAACAACATATTTGATGCTATTACCGAAGACAAGGCTGAGGCAGCGGATTTGAAATTTCGATCAGATTTGATGCTTGTTATGCGTCAAATTTTCGAGGATAGAGGATTATCTCAGGCTGACATTATGGATCTACTGGGTATCCCACAGCCCCGCGTTAGCGAGCTTGTCAGAGGGAAGGTTGATAAGTTTTCCTCCGATAAGTTGATAGGCTATTTAGCCAAGCTCGGCTTTCAATTTAAACCAACTTATCAATCATCCAAGGCTCATCGTACATCCAGAGTGAAATGTACTGTTACTGCAGTTTAGTCTGCTTTTTAGCGTTTTTTATCTCGTTTACCTCTTCCATCATTTCCTTGTAGCGTTTTAGTAGGGTGTTCATTGCTGGTCGATCAACGCCATTGGTGGTCTTTGTGAAAGCATGCAGTACATAAACTGTATTTAAGTGTTTCGCGCAGTAGACTGCTCTGTAGGCCGGGCTACCATTTTCCTTCAGTTCAATCACGCCCGCTCCAATTGTGCTGGACAAGTCTTCGAAATCTGAGAATGGTCGTTGGCCCTGCTGGACAGCGTTTAGATCCGAACCGAACTGACTGATTATGTCTTTTGGTAAATTTAAAAAATCTCGCTTCGCTGCCGCATTTACAAATTTAAAATTTAGCTCTTTTGGCATGTTGTTTAATTTGTCCCCTTAATTACATTGTTTGTATGTAAATACAGTGCTGTTTATTTAAACAGTGCTACTGATCTTAGGCTGACCAATAAGGATTGTAAAGAAGAAATATTTGGTAGGAATTAAGTCTGGTTTGGTGCAAGAAGTGGATTATATGATCCAGAAATATTGATTAATTTTGACGCCACTAGCCCGACCCACCTTAAGTTCCCAACTAACATGGGACGATCTTTCCCAATAATTTGTACCAAACTATGCGTGAGAGACAGGTTTATTGTTCAACGGCAGTGGTTGATAAAAAACAACAATAAAATGCCAATGACCTGTGTCAGATCCAATAATCAATAATTTAAGGTCATCATCATGAAAAGATTCAACAGATTCTTGCTGTTGTTAGCTATGTTTTCTTTTGTCCCCTTCAGTTCAGCCACGATTACCAACTACGGTGCCGGTAATATCAGTGACACTATCAACACCGCCAGTTGGAAATGTGCTGTTGATAATGGCAACTGGATTTACAACGCGGGTATCGTCAAGCCCGGTGTCAGCAGTTGTAATCCTATTGGTGCACCGACAGCTATTTACCCGCAGGAAGTTTCACCTGCGAATGGCAAACCGACAATGACCCATCGCTGGTGGGGTTCGGTTTCGTTTATGGGGGAAATGAAAATCGGGGCCTCGTCCGATTCGGGTTACATAACACCCGATCCGATTACAGCAAGGATCAGTGAGCGCGGTGCGCGTATTTTGGGAATTCCTTCCGGTTTGCGTACGGGCAGCAATGATACGCAATACCCTATCCCCGATCCTTTTGCTGAAGTATTTGACGGGATTGCTGTTGGCAATTCTGCCTATTCCAACATGGAAGCTTATTTAAAAGATTTCAGTGATGGTTCTGTCACTGTGCAATGGAATTCCGGTTCAACTCCTGTAATGGAAGCGACCTTTGTTCATGGTTCACCCTATGTTTATTTCACAGCATTGCAAGGCAATCTGGTGGTGCGAACCAAAGCGGCAGACGGCGGTGAAAAAGGCATTTTTTATCAAAGTGGTAATCATCTGGGTGTGTGGACAGATGTCTCGGGTAATCGAAATGTTTTTTTAATCAGTGGTCACGACGCCACAACATTTTCAGGCGTGAGTACCAACAGCATTGGTGTCAGTAATAGCAGCAAACGTTTGACGATTACCTTGTTGCCATTGTTAACCGGCACACCTTCATCCGACATGGTCAATACGTTTGCGCAATACGCGACACAGAGAATCGACAAGGTGAATATTAATTATTCTGTTGATCGCACCAGCAATAAAGTAACCGTCAGTCATCAATACCAATTTAATGGCTCAGCCGTGACAACTATGGCCGGACTTTTGCCATTGCACTGGAAAAATTCCACGCAAGCCGTGACCAATTACAAAATTCGTTCTGCACGTGGCGTCACTAAATTTGCAGCAACAAATGGTTTTAGTTACACCATTCCGTTTGTCGGTGTTTTACCTTATTTCCCGGAAAATATTGGCGATTATGATGCAAATCAATTGCGCGCACTGGTGAGTGAATTTACCAATCAGGGATCATCCGCATGGAACAGTGCTACCGATACTTATTGGGCGGGAAAAAATTACGGCAAGGTGGCAGAGCTGGCTGCTATTGCACGTTCTGTTGGCATGACAACAGAAGCCAATCAATTAATTAATTGGTTAAAAGGCGAATTGCAGGATTGGTTTCGTGCTAATACGACAGGCTCACTGGACACCACCAAATATTTTGTTTACGACAATAATTGGAACACGCTGTTGGGTTTCGATGAATCTTTCGGTGCGCAACAACAATTAAACGATCACCATTTCCATTACGGTTATTTTGTTCGTGCTGCCGCCGAAGTTTGTCGGGTTGATGCCAATTGGTGTAGCGCCAGTCAATATGGTCCCATGGTGGAATTGTTGATTCGCGATTACGCTGCAGGACGTAATGATTCCCTGTTCCCTTATCTGCGCAATTTTGATCCTGCCTATGGATTTTCCTGGGCATCGGGACACGCGAATTTTGCGTTGGGCAATAACAATGAATCCACATCGGAAGCAGCCAATGCTTATGGCGCGATCATTTTGTACGGGATGATCACGGGTAATAATGATTTGGTAAATCGCGGCATGTATCTGCATGCATCTTCAACAGCGGCTTACTGGGAATATTGGAACAATATTGATCGTTACAAAGGCTTGGGGGGTGATTACGACAATTTCACTTCTGCCTACACCAAACCGACTACGTCGATTATCTGGGGCAATGGTCATGTGTTCTCGACCTGGTTCAGCGGTGCCTACGCGCATATTCTGGGTATTCAAGGTTTGCCGCTTAGTCCACTGGTATTGCATATAGGTCAACATGCCGACTACCTGAATAACTATGTCGCGTTGGGATTGAGTCAATCCAGTAACGGCAAACCCTCGGGTCTGCCCAATGATCAGTGGCGCGATGTCTGGTGGAATATCTGGGCCATGACCAACGGGCAGGCCGCCGTGGACGACATGTTGTCTTACGGCCTCAATAACCTGATTCCGGAAGCAGGCGAAACCAAAGCGCACACATATCACTGGGTTTATACGCTTAAACAATTGGGATCATTGGCGACCGGGACTGGTGCATTGACCGCCAATCATCCCGCAGCGGTTGCCTTTAACAAGAATGGCATCATGACTTATCTGGCTTACAACTTTGGTTGCTCAGCACTGACGGTGAATTTTTCCGATGGCACCAGTTTGTCTGTACCAACACGGGGTTATGCCTGGAAGCGTACAGGTCAGACTGCAATTTCCAGTGGCAGCAGTTGTTCAGGAACCAGTTCGTCTACCAATTCATCATCGGTATCCAGTAGCATCTCCAGTTCATCCCGATCTTCTTCTGTGAGTTCTTCCCGATCCGTGAGTTCATCGCGTTCTTCATCCAGATCCTCATCGATCAGCTCGTCGCGTTCTTCGTCAATCAGCTCGTCGAGGTCTTCATCAATAAGCTCATCCCGATCCTCTTCTGTGAGCTCATCGCGATCGTCCAGTTCGGTGTCTTCTGCTGGATCAACCAACTACGGCTACACGGTATTAACCAGCAACAGCGTTCTTTTTTATGCGAACAATGCACCCTGGGTGGACGTTCATTACACCATTAACAATGGTGCGCAGCAGAACTTTCGTATGACCTGGGCCAGTGGTAATAGCAACAGCTACACACTTGCCAATATTCCTGCCGGAGCACTGGTGCGTTACTACTTCACGATTGGTCAATCGGTTGGCGCTTACGATACCTCATGGCAAGAGTTTTCCTGCTGTACCACAAGTCCTGCTTTTAGCTTGTTGCTTCAGGCAGAATCTTTCAGTGCCATGAATGGTGTGCAAACCCAAGCGACCAGTGACTCGGGTGGTGGGCAAAATGTCGGTTGGATTGAGGCAGGGGACTGGATGTCCTATGCCAATATCACCATTCCATCATCAGGCAGTTATCGAATGGAATACCGGGTAGCCAGCCCATCGGGTTCCATGCTGTCACTGGACTTGAATAGCGGCAGCATACTGCTTGGCAATGTCACAATCCCCGCAACCGGTGATTGGCAAAACTGGACTACCGTCAGCCAAACAGTAACCCTGACAGCAGGCACTTACAGCTTTGGAATTTACGCGCAACAGTCAGGATGGAATTTCAATTGGTTCAGGATCACGCGTTTATAGTTTGTTTCGCTTCGCATAAAAAAACAGAGCGACCTAGGTCGCTCTGTTTCAAAAAATACTCTTTAATTTTTGCAAGCCCTCTCATCAATCCTTAACTTCTATTCCTGAATATTTAAAGCGAGCTTTAACCACTGGTGGTATTGAGTTATCAAATTGACCAAGCCCTAAAGCTATGCGCTCGGATTCAAGAGAATTGTAAATCTGCTGCGCGCGTGCCTGTACCAACTTAAGATCATCGTCATTAAATTTCATATTGTATCGACTCTCAAGCGAGCCAATTCCCATGTATTTAAAATTTAACGAATCACCGCGCATGGCAGCAACTACCATGTAGGCGGCAGCCTCTATTAATACAGGTTTCTTTTTTTCTTCTGGATCATTTCTCGTAATGCCTCCATGAATAGCAACATGATCTCCCAAGTTAAATAACGCAAATGTAGAGCCATGAGTGGCAGCTTTTGTCAGTAATGGTTTTGATACATCTATAGGCGCCCTCCTTGCCAAACGGTGTAATGCTTTTAAGTCACCATTTGCTGCCAACTGCTTCAAAGTCTCTTCAGAATAAGTGCTGTAGTCGTCCTGATTTTCATTGCTGGTATCATACCACCCTCGTTCTGCACGCCAATTTGCCACCTGATCTAACTGAGCTTGATCGCCTATCCATTCTACTTCTTGATCATTTGTGCTCGAAGGTTTTGATGTGGTGTTTTCGGTGGATTCAACAGCAACTGACTTTTCAATTTTTACATTACTATCCGCAACAATACCGGTATGGAGTAAAACGTTAGTTGGTTTATTTGAATAATTATCTTGCAGGCGAATGCCAACAAGCAAAATCAATATCAACAAACTGCCTACTAAAAAACTTACTTTAATTTTTGTTGCCATGAGTTCTTTCCAAAAAAATAGAGCAACCTGAGTTTTTGGCTGTTCTATTTTTAATCGTTTAATCTTCAACCTCCACTCCTGATGCTCTAAAATATTCCTTTATCGCTGGTGGTATAGAATTATCAAATTGGCCAAGACCCAGCTCTATTCTTTGTGATTCCAATGAGTTGTAAATGTCTTGAGCGCTACTGCTTACCAAATTGAGATCGTTCTCACTTAATTTCATGTTGAATCTACTTTCATATAATCCAATACCCATATATTTGAAATTATATAAATCACCTCGTCTAGCGGCAACGCTTATATAGGCTGCGGCCTCTCTCAACACGGGTCGTTTTTTCTCTTCGGGAGAGTTTTGATATACATCATTCAATATGAAAGCATTATTTCCTAAACTAAATAATGCACGCGTAGAACCATGTATAGCAGCTTTTGTAAGTAGCAGCTTTGATTCGGCAGCAGGCGCTGAATATGCCAAAAGATGCAGTGCTTTCAAATCGCCATTTTCTGCCAATTGCTTCAATGTTTCCTCTGGGTACTTTGTAATCGTCCCAAGTGTCCCACTAGTATCAAACCAACCCCGAGAAGCCTGCCAATTTAAGACTTCATCTACATGAGCTACTGGTTGTATATTTGTGTTCTGTTGCATTTCTAAATTCAGTTCAGAAAAATTTTTTTTCTGTAACTTTCTCGATAGGTTTTACATTAGCAACAATACTATCAGTAATATAATTATTTTTTGAATTTTCGGAATCAATGCCGCTAAAGTAAACCAGCATAATGATTAACAATAATATACTTGAACCAAGTTTTATTTGTTTTTTAATGAAAATAATTTATGACATTACTTATTCTGGATTTTTGTTTAATGGGAGCTGCATAAAAAAACAGAGCGGGGTCGCTCTGTTTTAAAGATGCTCCTTAATTTTTGCAAGTCCCTCATCAATCCTTAACATCTATGCCTGAGTATTTAAAGCGAGCTTTAACCACTGGTGGTATTGAGTTATCAAATTGACCAAGCCCTAAAGCTATGCGCTCGGATTCAAGAGAATTGTAAATCTGTTGCGCACGATTAACGGCCAACTTAAGGTCATCGTCATTAAATTTCATATTGTATCGACTCTCAAGTGAACCAATTCCCATATATTTGGAATGTAGTAAATCACCACGCATAGCAGCAACAACCAAATAAGCGGCAGCTTCTATTAATACAGGCCTTTTGCTGTCTTCCGGCATTTCTTTCGTAATGCCACTATGTGCAACAACGTGATTTTTTAAGTTAATCAATGCAAATGTAGAGCCGTATACAGCGGCTTTTACAAGTAGTCTCTTTGAAGTGTCTTCTGGTGCCCACTTTGCTAAAAGATGAAGTGCTTTTAGATCACCGTTCTCTGCCAATTGTTTTAGAGTATCTTCAGTGTAGGTTTTATAATCATCCTGATTTTCATCACTTGTATCATACCATCCTCTTGACGCTTTCCAGCGCGCCACTTCATCCAGTTGAGCCTGATCGCCTATCCATTCCACTTCTTGATTATTTGTGCCAGAAGCTTTTGATGTATTGTCTCCAGGGTTTTCAGCAACAGATATTTCAATTTTTGCATTACTATCCGCAGTAATACTGGAACTTTTATGGTGTAAAACGTTAGTTGGTTTATCTGAATAATTATCTTGCAGGTGAATGCCAATAAGTAAAATCAATATCAACAAACTGCCTATCAAAAAACTTACTTTAATTCGTTTAGTCATGGCAATCGACTCCATTAATATTCGCATTTTTCATGGACAGCATATTGTGCTTGAGTATCGCAATTATTGGTAATGAAACTCATGGCATCAGCTACAATTTTTTCACATTGAAGTTTGCTGTTATTTATACCAAACTCATCGTAACTTTGTGCGGGTATCTTGACACCAAAACTATAAAATTTACCGATAAAGTTATAATTCCAACTAAATGTACCTGAGGTACGGGTTGAGGATGTGTCCCCACATTGAGCGTCCATCAAAAATCCCCCTTTGAATTCAACCTCATCCGTGCACGATTTTTTATCGATAGCGGAACCCACTTTCATCGAATCGCATTCTGCCTGTACTTGTTCACACATGTTGTCTGAGGTTTTTGGGAATCCATTTATGATGCACCATTGTTTTTTAGCTTTCGCCTCCGCCACTTTTGCCGCTGCTTTTGCTGCATCTTCTTTTGCTTTTGACTCAGGATTATAAGTGGTTGAGTTTGTTGTCATTCCGTTATTCACGGTATTGCCTGGTGGTCCAAAAACACTTAAGTTGCCTGGCATATAGTATTCAATACAAAACCATGAGTTTGGCCCAGTTGGAAAGCAAACCTGCGCAGCAAAAGTATTAAAAGACATGGTGCTCAGCAATACCATCAATCCTGGTATATATTTTTTCATTTATAAAACTCCAGATTAAAATTTTAAACATGCAGTCCGTTTCCATCTGTTTAATAAAAACCAAAACGATAGAAATTTAAGGAGAAGTATTGGCGGGAGGAATTTGATGACAGGATTCGTCTAACTCCCTGACCTTACTTACGGTCAGGGAGGCTAATTCTCCATGTTGATATTTGTCAAGTTTCGTTTGGTGTGTTTTTTCATTTAGGTTTTTTGAGTTTATTTTTGTGCCAGCCTATAAACCTTTGCGTGAAATAGTTTTTGCTTTGATTGAAATTTTTAAATCCGGAATTGCCATTCTGGTCTGACAGTCAGCAGAGATACACAAAAATCTCTTGCTAAAGAAAAAGATATTTCATCAAGACGATAACAAACTTTTCAGCAGCAACTCGTGGCGTTCTACTTGTCGTTCAAGGCGTAAATGTTGACTGGTTACCAAAGCCTGGAATTGTGCGAGGGCTACAGTGAAATCATCGTTGATAATTAAATAGTCGGCTTCGGGATAATGTGACATTTCACTGATGGCTTCTGACATGCGGGTGTTGATGACGGATTCATCATCTTGTCCGCGACTGGTTAATCGTTGACGTAAACAGGCCAGTGATGGCGGTAATATAAATAATCCAACGGTATCGGGAATTAATTTGCGTACTTGTTGTGCGCCTTGCCAATCGATTTCCAAAATAACATCTATACCTTGTTTTAATGTTTCCATTACCCATTTTTGCGATGTGCCATAAAGATTGCCGAATACATGGGCGTGTTCAAGAAAGTCACCCGCTTCCAACATTTCTTCAAATGCATCGCGGGTAACAAAATGATAATTCACTCCATCCACTTCACCGGGGCGCATGGCGCGAGTGGTGTGCGAAACGGAAACACAAACTTCAGGATTGGATTTTACCAATGCGCCAACCAGACTGGTTTTACCTGCGCCTGAAGGTGCAGATACAGTGAACAATGTGCCCATGCTTTTCATAAAAAAATCCACATCAACAATTTATTTGCTTAATTCTACGTCCATCCAGATCGCGCGTTCACGCTGCCATCGAATCATTTCTTTTAATTCCAGATCGTAGCTGCCCATTATTACCCTTGTGTACCATTCGCTCCAATCAAATATAGGCCAGCGTTCGAAATTTTTCTTCTGGGCTTTATCCAGCCATGTTGCTCTGGCTTGTGCATATTGAAAGATTAGCTCAAGGTCGCCGTTAGTTTTAATCGTTTGCCATCGTGTTTTTACTTTTGTGACAAATGCAGGGTCTTGAAATAAACGGGTAAACCAGCTGGCATTGCGTATATGCCAACCATAGGTTTTATCCACATCGCCATAGCCAGCGTTGCCCAGCGCCAAATCAAAATCCCACACCGGGCCAAAAAATAATTTGCCATCACGTTTCTTATACAAATAAAAACTGGCAGAAGCACCATCCACATTTTTAAATAATTCATTGATTATGTAATAGTTGACTGCTGAGTCCACGTCAATATAAGCAGCATAGCCGGTAGTGGTATTGGTAAAGTTGGCGCCAAATAAAGCGGCTTCTGTGTCCGTGATATATTGTGTAATGTAATTGCGCATGGGCAACCAGGCATTGTCATGCAGGGTTTCCGGTGTATCGACACAAAATGGGTCCATGCCTTGAGTGGAATCTATGCAGTAATCGATATCGCGAGCGATATTAATTTCGCCTGCACATTCTGCTGCTGCATAAGTAATGTTTTTGCAAAAATCTTTGTGATGTCGGAAATCCACTTCCAGTAAATAACCACCGGATAAAACATCAGACGTCGTGTCCGTGACTTTTAGTTCGGGAATATTCACCCTGTCTTTTGCAAGACGAATATGTTCGACAATTTGATATACGCCTTCGTAGCTACCGTTCATTGTCAGTTCCACATATTGCGCACGTGGTGTGTATTCAAATCCGAGACGCGATGCAAACATCAGGGCTACATCATTGCGAACCAGGGTTTTATCCGCGTAATTTGCCAGTAATACCCAGTGTCGGCTGGCGGGCATTCCCAATAACGATGTGGAGCTGGTCAGTTTCAAACGATAAGGTTTTTTGGGCCAGTCCCAGGTTGAATTTCCGCGCCCGCGAATTTCCAGTGAGCCTTCTGTTGATGCGCCTGCATTGGATAAAGTAAAACTACCGTTGATATAAGTCTCTTTGGAAACAACAGCTGCAGAATTTTCGGTGTTGATAACCAATTGCGGCAAAGTGTCTGCTGTTCCTGTCGGAAAATTATCCGGCAATATTGCAGGTGTTGGAAAACCTGTACTGGAACTACTACCGGTTTGCTGACTGCTGCTATTGTTGCCTGCGCTATCGTTACTGTTACCGCTGCCGCAAGCAGATAATTGCAAAACAAAAACAACTGTACAAAAAAGTAACCCTTTTTTTGTGAAAAATTTATTATTCATAATTTGTGCCTGATAATCTATTGAGAGTTTTTCGCGAATCAAATTTATCGTCATTCCTGCGAAGGCGGGAATCCAGCAGTTAAAAAAATTTCAATGAAATCAAAATCTGGATCCCCGCCTTCGCAGGGATGACGAAGTGAAACCAAACAAAAAATGGATTCGTGCAACCGTCTCCCATTGCATTTAAATATTTTTTAACAATTCCTTGATATCACCGACATGTCGGCGGCTTACCAATGGACGTTTTTCAGTATTGGCCAAGCGCAGATAAAACTGTCCCTGGGTATCCCGCTCCAATGCTTCAATGTGTTGTTTGGAAACTAACGCATTGCGATGTATGCGAACAAATCGTGCGGGAAACTCGTCCTGTAATTCTTTTAAGGTTTCATCCAATAAATGTTCACCATGGGTGTGATGCACAGTGACATATTTCTGGTCTGCAATAAAATAACGTATATCTTTTATCGGGATTAATTCCATGCCCCTGTGAGTTTTGGCACTGATGTGTTGCCGCTGGGATGTATTATCGGCTTTTTCTTTCGCGGCTGCGCGTTGAATTTTGTTAAGTTTTTGCGCTTTCTCCAACACCTGTAATAATTGCTCGGCTTTAACCGGTTTTAATAAATAACCCACTGCTGATGTACCAAAGGCATCAATTGCATGGCTGTCATAAGCCGTACAAAACACGATTGCGGGTGGATCATCCATATTGCTGATTTCGTGGGCAAGCGTTAAGCCATCTTTTCCGGGCATACGAATATCCAGCAATACCAGATCGGGATCTTCTTCAGTGATGATTAACATGGCTTGCTGTGCATTTTCTGCATCCATGACACGATCAACACTATCCATTTTTTCTACCATTCGACTCAGGCGTTGTCGCGCCAGCAATTCATCATCAACAATTAAAATATCCATTAATGTTCACCTGTCACAGGACAAAAAATGTAAGTGGTAAATTGACCTTGTTCTGCACTGCTTGATAAACGTGCAGCGTCACCATAGTGTGCTTTTAATCGACTGCGAATATTTTCCAGCGCCATGCGATTGTGACGATGTGTAGAATCAGCATCATGATTTTTTTTGGCGAGCCGATAAGGGTTGATTATCACTATGCTCAGCAATTTATCTTTTTGTGAAATTTTAATGCTGATCTTCCCGCCTTCCGGCAAAGGTTCTATGCCATGCAGGATCGCATTTTCAATCAGTGGTTGTAACATCAAGCTGGGGATCAGGGTTTGGCTGAAATGTTCAGTGATTTGCCAATCAACCTGCAGTCTTTTACCGAGTCGTAACGCTTCAATTGCCAGATAACGTCTACACAATTCCAATTCGCGTTCCAATGAAATCAACGTCGGTTCGGCAAGGCTTGCACGAAATAATTCTGAAAGATCTTCAACCACTCTTTCCGCTGTTTGCGGTGCGCTTTCAATTAAACTGGCGATGCTGTTCATGCAATTAAATAAGAAGTGTGGACGAATTCGCGATTGCAAGGCTTGTACTCTCGCTTGCATTTCGGCTTCGCGCTGATTGCGTAATTGTTGCTGTAAAAATAAATAGCGCAATAATATTCCGGCTGATATTGCGGTGATTAACAAGTTATTCAGTATCTGCCAATAATTAAAATCAAATTCCAGATCGGTAGTAATTAATCCGGCAACAAATATGTAAATTAATTGACCGAACACAGACAGAAATAAATTGATGAGCAGTATCACGCCTATAGATAAGCTGCCTGCTCTGACTCGTGTCATCTGTGCCAGCTTGGGTCGCAAACGACAAAGTGCATAGGCGCCCAGCAAGGTATTCCACTGCGCCACCACCGACACCATGGCGAATTCATCCCAATCCAGATTGGGCAAGCCACTACTGCTGATACAGATTAACAACGCAATTAATTCGGCAACCAATACCAATAAAAAAAGCGATTGGCTTTCACATAAATTGGGTAAAAAATCATTGCCTTTATAGCCTGATAAATGGCTGGGCAAATAAACAGGCAAGTTTTTGTTGGACTCATTGGTCATAAATTAGGCCTTTACTTGGGCACTGGTTATAATGCGCCCCTTTTTGTTTCCTAGCATAGCAGGCAGATTCCATTCATGAGCCAGAACGACCAACCGATCAAACCCTGGGGCGGGCGCTTTTCCGAAGCGACCGATGCTTTTGTAGAAAGATTCACTGCATCCGTCAGCTTTGATCAGCGACTTTTTCATCACGATATCAACGGCTCAATTGCCCACGCCACCATGCTGGCCAAAGCCGGTGTGTTGACTGCAGATGATCTGCACAAAATCCAGCAAGGTCTGGAAGATATTCGCCAGCAAATTAACGCAGGTAAATTTGATTGGTCGATCAGCCTGGAAGATGTGCACATGAACATCGAAGCTCGTCTGACCGAAAGCATCGGCATTGCGGGCAAGAAGCTTCATACCGGACGTTCGCGCAACGATCAAGTCGCCACCGACATACGCCTCTATCTGCGCGACGAAATTGATGCAATCAGCAAAGAACTGACTCGTTTGCAAACAGGTTTGGTCGATCTCGCTGATCGCGAATTCGACACCATCATGCCCGGCTTCACCCATTTACAAACTGCACAGCCCGTCACTTTTGGCCACCATTTATTAGCCTGGTTTGAAATGCTGCAGCGCGACTACGGCCGTCTGCTGGATTGCCGCAAGCGTTTGAATTATTCACCTTTAGGTGCAGCGGCTTTGGCAGGAACGACGTATCCAATTGATCGCCACTACACTGCAGAATTATTAGGCTTCACAGCGCCGACAGAAAATTCACTCGACTCGGTCAGCGACCGCGATTTCGCAATCGAGTTTTGCGCATTCGCCAGTATTTTAATGACGCATCTGTCACGCATGAGTGAAGAGTTGGTACTTTGGACCTCATCGCAATTTTCATTTATTAATTTGCCAGATCGTTTTTGCACTGGCTCATCCATCATGCCGCAGAAAAAAAATCCCGACGTGCCCGAATTGGTTCGCGGAAAAACCGGTCGCGTCAATGGACATTTAATTGCATTATTAACCTTGATGAAATCCCAGCCTCTTGCTTACAACAAAGATAATCAGGAAGACAAAGAGCCCGTATTCGATGCCATCGATACAGTGAAAGATTGTTTGCGTGCATTCGCCGATATGATCCCGGCAATCCAGCCCAAAAAAGAAAAAATGTACGAAGCCGCAAAACGCGGATTCTCCACTGCAACCGACCTCGCCGATTATCTGGTACGCAAAGGCGTTGCTTTCCGTGATGCGCATGAGGTCGTCGGCAAATCCGTTGGCTATGGCGTAAAAACCGGAAAAGATTTATCCGAAATGTCACTGCAAGAATTACAACAATTTTCAAACGCCATCGAGCAAGATGTTTTTGCAGTGTTGACGCTGGAAGGTTCTGTTGCTGCAAGAAATCATATTGGTGGGACTGCGCCGGTGCAGGTTAAGGCAGCGGCGAAGCGGGCTAAAGAAAGTCTCGCCAGCCGAAGTTAAATAGCTCTTGTAAAAACGCCGCACTTGTTGCGGCGTTTTTTATTCTGAAAAAGTTGTATGTATCCTGTTTGGTGCTGTTGCAAAGTGATGGTGCAAGATGTATATGTACAAAACAATCAAATTGTTTATTTCTAAATTTAATTAAAATTGATATTTAGCTCATTTGTTTTTCAATCTTCAAAAAATCGCGGAAATATATTTCCGGAAATATATCCAGTCGAGAGTTTGCCTTTATGGAACTTAATGAATCCGAATTCGAGCTGAAAATATCAGAAATCGATGGGGACTTTATCAAAAGAGAGGTGAAGGTATCAGCAAGACCAATTGGTGCCGTAATTGAACTGCTAAAAAGCATGAATGTTTCTGGGCCATTGATCAATCCGCACTGTGAGAATATTAATTTTCCAGTCACAAGTAACAATGCTTCCGATCATGTCTACCATTGGTATTCCAAAACATATGGTGATCTTTTAAAAGTTGATTTTAGCCCAGCAAGTTTTCCAATCTGGATTTCAGGTCACGCTTATGAAGTTAAATTACCTTTAGCCTTTGGAGTAAAGGTGGTCTCAAGCAAGCATGCATTTAAGTACGAAAAGATAGTGAATGGAGTTGATTTTGTTCAAAAGCTTCCCAATAAAATTAGAGAAAATCTTACAAGTGCCGAAGAAAATTTAATACAAGCTATGTATGCCACTTGCATAGGTGTTGCTGATGAGTTTAAAAAATATAAGTCTGAGCTAGTTCGGTCAGCTCGTGACGATTCTATAGTTAGTTGTCAGCTCCTTTGTGGCTTTAACATAAATGCAGCTTTATCATCATGGCACTCCCTACAATTTGCAGAGAAGTGTCTAAAAGAGCTAATAGGTCGTAACTCAACTTATTCAAAAACACATAATATTGAAAAGTTAGTGAAGGAGGCATCAAAAGTTGGCTACATACCGGACCCGCGAATAAATTGGAGCTTATTTAATTTTGATGCATCGGTTAGGTATGAGCCTGACGCTATTAGTATTGAAAAAGCAGTTAAAATCAACCATGAGGCTTGGCGAATTGCATACAACACATTAAAACAAATAAAATGAATGGGATTTAGAAACTGGGGTCGAATTAGTCGGAGTGAAATTATTTTTAAGCAGCAGCTTTATGGAGATAAAATGAAAAAATTCGTAATAATCACCACATTCGTTACCTTGACAGGTTGTATTAATTTTCCAAAATCTGAGCAATCGCTTATGGAAACTGGATCAAAAAGCCCTGCAATGTGTAGCAGCCAGCCGATAGAAAAACTGACTCAAGATGTTGAAACTTATCTTTCGAAATGTTTTCGATGGAAAAGGGATGTTTATGTTAATGGGGCCAATGTCACAACTAATTTCTATGTGTTAAAAGAAGTCTCTCCAAACGGCAAAAAATATCTGGTAACTCTTCCTCAAAGTGATTCATCGGGCTATTTACTTGCTATAAATGTCGAGCAAGGCAGTGGCGACTGTAAGTCGTCAATTAATGCTTATGCATACAATTTCATGTGGGCAAGACATTTTGGAAAATTAGAATCAATATCGAAAGGTGAAAAAGTATCTTGCCCAATTTAAACTGCTTACTTAAAGATGGTGCTATATGGATTTTAATGAATTCGAGAATCAGTTTGAGCAGCATGTAGTGTTACCTTTGCAAGCTATTGGTTTTGTCTCAAAGGGTAAAAGCCTTTTCTATGACAATAACGAAGTACAAATAGCGCTGATTAGAGGCGGAGGAAGGTTTGTGTCACGGGGTTCAATTGCGCATATTCTTGCATTTAGGCACAAGTTCCTCAGATGCAAAAATGAAAAGTTGAGTCCAAAACAACCTACTGAACCAGGTGAATATCCATGGGTGCTTGACCCTGAATTGCTTGAATTGACGCAAAAAAGTTGGAATTTTAATCCTTCATTGTTAATGAGTCTCCCATATGGGCGTTTAGAATATGAAGATGTTCATAGAGATATTGTAATTTCGAAGCTGGTTCGATTGCGTTCAATTATCGAGAAGAATTATCTACCTTGGGCTTTATCGTTAACTCTTGAAGATGCCCTTTGCGAAATGCAGAAAAATTATGACGAGTGGTGGGTGGCTCGGCTTTGGCACGAAGATTATCAGAACCGCTTGGCCAGTATCTGAAAAGTTAAATAATTATGCACAGCATCAATAATTTATTTAAAAATGAAAATAAAATTATACTGTTTCTGATCGCGGGGCCGATTGTTATTGGGTTAATGCTAACTTTTATACTTCCGTTAACTCATAAATTCGATAGTATTGATTCATGTCTGGACAAGGGCGGTAGCTTCAACTATGAGTTATGTGAATGTGACTTTCAAATATCCCATCCAGTACCAGAAAACCATAAATGTAAGTAGTATGTAGAATTAATTATGGACAGAAATCGAAATTTTATGACCCGGCGCAAATAAAATCATATGCTGCAAAAAAACCTTAAAAATTTCTTGATTGTTTTACTGAATTAATTATTTATTGTTAACTAAAAATCTAACTCAGAGGAAAAATACGATGGGCGCATGGTCACACGAACCGTTTGGTAATGATGACGCAAGTGATTGGGCTGTGGATCTGGAAGAGACAAAAGATTTGTCCTTAATAGAAGAAGCCCTTAATAATGCATTAGAAACCGATGAATATCTGGACGCACCAGAAGCGTCAGTGGCTATTGCAGCAATCGAGGTTATCGCAAAGTTACTTGGAAAAGGAACACAAACTGATGCCTACTCTGAAGAAATTGATAAATGGGTAAAATCCGTTTCGATTAAGCCAAACTCTGCACTTATCGCCAAAGCCAATCGTGTTTTAGAACGTGTTCTTGATGAGGATTCAGAACTACGCGAACTATGGGAAGAAGTCGGAGCTGATGATTGGCTGAATTCTGTAAATGCATTACGGAAAGCAATTAATTAATGGAGGCATTTGTGAGTAGGCTAAATAGGTACAGGAAATGACCATTATCGTAAAGTTAAAATTCTTTTTTTCCGTGTTATTAATCTGCTGTTTATTTTTACCTCTGTCACAATGCACAAAGAGTGAAAAACAAGAGGCTGGCGAACAGCCTAAAAAGGTTATAGAAAAACAATATGCATTTGAATCACCTAAAGAAATTGATTCATGGATAAATGCCCTGGCTTTAATAGCACCATTGGCTCTGTTTTTTTTAACGCGAAAAAGTCCTCCTAAAATTAAAACAGCTTTCGGTTTATTGTTTTTTAGCGGTGCAGCACTTTATGTAATATTTAATCTTACGTTTTGGTCTGACGAAATATTATTCGGCGGGTATCTTGCGTATGCCAGTTCAATTTCATTGGTTGTGCTGGCCCTGATTGAAATAGGGTTCTGTTTCCGACACTATCTGAAAACAAAAAATGCCTAGCAAGTATCCAGGAAACGGGGTCGGAGTCCAGGCGAAATCAAAGGGGATTATTGTGCTGGAGAAAATTTTTAAAAAGGAAAAGCCAAGAGTTTATCTTGGCACTTTAGCAGTTGTACCTCGAACAGGAATAAAAAAGAGTTTTGATTCGTGGGATTTGACAGGTATTGTCGAGCTGGATGGCAAGCTTAAAGAAAGTCTCGCTGAAATATTTTGTATCCCTCCATCAACATCCAGATCGGATGTATTGGAAAACGACCTTGTTCTCGACGTTTTAATATCTGAATTCCAGCTAGGTACAGCACTTTTTTCAGATATTCCATTCCCTATATTTTGGCGACCAAAAGTTACTTTAGTTTCAAAGCTAAGCAATCTCAATTCAGGGGAAACAAAGAAAGTAATATCTGTTACAGAAAAAATGCCTTGGAAAGAGTTTTTTGGTCGCCTTCTTACATTGCAGGGTTTAATCGGGCTCAGGCCCAGTTTTAATATTAACGACTTGGAGAAGCTTCTGTTTATTGGTAGTAGCAAGGTCATTATGAAAATAAAAAGCTCCATCTAATTCATAACAGAGTAATTATCAGGGTAAAACTATTTTTTACAATTTCATGTGGGCAAGACATTTTGGAAAGTTCGAATCAATATCGAAAGGCGAAAAAGCATCTTGCCCAATTTAAACTGCGTACTTAAAGATGGTGCTAATTTATGAAATTGAAATCTGATATCACTATCAATGGCAAACAGTACAAAAAAGGCGATTCCTTATCCGGCTTTGCTATTTATCCATTTTTTATGGTGCACATGTTGATGTTTGGCGGTTCAGGTTTTTTTATGGCTTACACTGAAAATGGCCCGCCGGTTTTGTTTTTATATGCGCATGGTGGTTTTGCAATTTTGATTTATTGCATTTTTTACCTGAATTTTTTCGGTAAAGAAGAAGTGAAATGGATGTTTATCAACGCAGGCTTGGGGATTTTTGGTATTTACGCTGAAATTGATTGGTTGCTCGGTTTATTTGGAAAACACGTCAGCGATTTTCCGTTTTATGTGCACGTAATTCCATTTCTCTACTATGTGCTTTACACCTTCTTATTACGACAAGCGGTACTGGATATTTTTAACGCTCGTGCAGATGAAGACAAAGAAAAACGGGTCAATATTTATTACATTATTGGATCACTGATTGTTTACGGTTTGATATTTTTTATTGCGTAATGTTACCGATCAAGCGTTGACCTATTCAAAAAATATGTCTGGCTCTTGATTCATCATTGCCTCAACTGATCCCAAACTGATACTGAGGGCAATGAAAGGCTCACTATTATTGATCTGATGCAGATGGTTGCAGATAAAGATCAACTGCGATTTAAATAAACTTTTTATTCGGTTCTATTTGATCGTTGTTGTTTTTTTGATCTTCATAACAAGAGCTGATAAAAATGAATCAATCTTTTTTTAAATCGATTTTATGCGCTACTGTTTTTTTATTTACCAGCATCGCGACATTGGCGCAAAATGTATTACCCGCTGGTGCTTCCCCCACAGCATTAACCGTTACTAATACGACAAACTCGACAGTCTATGCCAACGTTGTTCTTGGGCAACCACCTACAACAATGCCAAAGGGTTGTACAAATCTTGGAACACAAATATCAAGTCTTAGTGATAAAAATCTGGTATTCGTTTCCAGTGTTACCAACAAGCCTATCAGTTTCACTTTAGTTCCATCGGTTACTGATAAAGGTTCTTACAAAATGGCGGCAGGTGAAACTATTAGCTATCAACCACAAACATTTAGTTGTGGGACATCAACATGTAGTCCAGCGGTTACTCTCAATTTTTTCTTCACGCCAACAGATGTGGGTTTCACCAATAATAATGGCTGTAGCAATAGCACTTTTCCCAATGCCACTAATTTGGCAGAGACATCACTTAACTTCGGTATTAATGGTTCAGTGGGCAGCAGTTGTGCCAATGCGGATGACACCGATATCAGTGCCGTTAATGGCGTCAATTCAATGTTGAGCGTATCAACCATGAATGGTGCGAGTCCTTACCCCGGTTGGCCAGCCAATACCAGTTTTGCGCAGAATAAAGTGCTTGGGCAAAACGCTAATCTTCCCGGCGTATTCGGCTGGGCAGCCACCAACTGTAGCGGAAGCCTGGCTAACAGCGGTTATCCCAATCCCAGTCCAAGTTGTAATGCCCCCATTAATGCACCGCGCGCAGTGAATGGCGTTTGTACTATTCCCGGTGGCGGTACTTACCCCGCGATAGTGGGTCCAAACAATACCTTGTATTGCGATGAACGCAGTAACAGCGGCACCTGCAACAATCAACGCGCTGCCTATACAACCGGTGGTAACGTCGCCATCAGTTACAACGGCCCCGCTGCAGTTGTGTCACCCGTTGACATGAATGCCGGACCAATCTGGAGCAATCAGGATGCGCCAAGCAAGTGCCCAACAGTGTGTTCCAATGCCGGTCTGAAATGGAACGGGCAATGGCGAACCACAGTGGAAGGTGTAATGTCTGTGTGTGGATGCGCGGTTGTTCAGTAACGGATAAAAAATAAATCCAAAACCACTAATAAATGAGTGAATGTTTTTTTCATTTTTTAGTGGTTTTTCTTCGTTATTTTTACAGCATCTTAATCAAATAGGCCTACAATACCCTTTGTAATAAAAATCAATAATAGTTCCTTTTTCATCAACAACCCAATAATGAATACAAGATGGATCTAATTTTTTTAAATCATATCTGTAAATTTTTTTCGTTCCTTGCTCCAACACCCCATCAGGCTGTCCCCATAACTCTGTAATTTCATGTATCGGATGGCCAATTAAAGGCTTACTCACATCATTCCAAGAAACAAAGTAAGAGCAACCTGTTAAAACTGTAAGTACAGCCAACCATCTAAGCATCTAAAAAATTTCCTCATAACTAAAGAGTTCTGACCTTAAATAAATTACTGTTTTCTTAATAGGTTTGGGGCTTAATACTGGATCGAAAGTTCTGCATTCGGCCAAAGCAGACGCTTAATTTTGCTCTGACCGATTTACTTGACCCCAATTACTTACGTAGTCCTTTTTAGTCATCAGGTTAACGCTTTCCAATACTGAGTCGAACACAATTACAACCTCGCCTTGAACGATTTGCCGCTTAAGTCGGTCAACTTTCTGCTGAAGACTGATTTCATAATCGCCGTAATCAGTCCCTTCTCGCGTTATAAACTCCTCCAAAATGTTGTTGAGAGTTTCTTCCTGTAGTTGCGATACTGGAATCACCATATTTCTATTGGAAATATTTGCCGTTCGATCATGAAGAAAATCCCAATCACTCATTTTTTCCTCGCTTGTGTGATTTATTTAACCGCGTTCGGCCAAGTTCCGAAGTTACTGCAAAATTGTTTTGAGGTCTATTACATCGCATAACGGCCAGGAGCGGACTTAATTAAACCCCGACAAAACGTATAACCATGACCTTGGCTGTTACTAATATGAATTCGCATTTCGAGTGAACAGTTCAATTTCTTCTGGTGTAATAACTTCTGCAGAGTCAGCTGGTGAACCAATAACTATCCGAGAAACATCTAAAGCACTTTTCAAGTCAATATTGGAAATCCAAGAGTTTTCCCATAAGGTGGCATCTTCACCGTTTACTATTTTACAAATTTTTTCATCGCTCAAAAAATGTATATTCAGAGGCTGTATAACTCTCTGGAGCCAAATTTCTAGGTAACCATTGTAAGGAACTCTGGCCATCTTACGTTTCACCCCTTCCCACAGAAGGCTTTTCTGCTCTTTAGCGGCAAGAGATATTAAATGACTTAGAATTCCAGCTATTGCCGGAAATGTTACTGGTGATACAAACGCTATATCAGTTGCTATAGCTACTTGCACGTCTAGATCATCAGGAGCTTCGGTCTGTTTTGAGATTTTGCTATGACATTCACTGATTAACCTCTTCAACGCTCCGCTATTTGGAAATCGCTGACCGAATGAGTGCAAGCGCAATAGTTGTTTTTGAATTGTTTTGGCATTTTCTATTCCAAGGTCTTGAAGTTCTATCCCTGCTATCTTGTCTGGTTTAATTGACCCTTCAACAACATTTCGGCTGGTAAACGTTTTAGACACCCCTAATTTCATTCCCACAGAACGAAGTTTATCGCTCACGATTTTGAGAATGAACTCTGCTCTATCATCGCTATTTGCAAAAATTCTATAGTCATCACGATATCTAAGAATTTTAAAATCATTAGCACCTTGAAATTCCTTATTAATTTCGTGATCCACGTAGCCCAATACAAGTTCCGCCACAAAATCCATTAAGACTGAGCCTTGAGATATGCCATTCGTTTGTCCATATCGACTAGATTGAATATGAAAATCAATTCTATTACCTAGAAGAGATTTATCTCTGCGCTTCTCCTTCGAATTTTCTAGCCCATGCAATGCCCAAGAAATACTGTGTGTATAGAGAGATCCATAACAATCGGTAACATCAGTATGTAAGATATGAGTGAATTCAAGGGAAAGCGTCAACGAGCGCTGCTCGACTTTCTGCCACCAATTAATTACTTGGGCAGCCGTATCAGTTTCTTGATTTAATGACATGACTGGAGCGCTACAACATTCTACAACTCCACCTTCAAACTCCGTGAATCTATTTTTGATAAAGCTCCAATTATCAAGCTCACATATAGTATTCACTAGTGACACATAAATTACAGGATGTATAAGTTCATGAGGACGCCAAGCTAATTTTCCATCTTTATTTGCTATTAAGCTGTAATTGACTTTCGGATAATCGCTAGGGTTATCGGCTTTAAATTCGGAAAAACTTCTACCATTCATTATGGTTGATACAGCAGAGATAATTGGTTCAAAGTTAATATATTTAGGAAGATCACCATTAAAGTAACTACTACATTTTAGAAAATGAGATCTTGCCTCATCGTTGTTAAGGTCAATTAATTTTTTCATAACTTTAAAGGCTCACATTCAATCGCGTGACTATCATCAAAATCTGATCTGAAATATTTTTACAATCTAATGCCTACTGCTCGGGAGCTACCCAAAACTGGATTTAGGTCGATTACATCGCATTACGGCTAGTGTCGTCTTGAGCTGGGTTAAAATTAAGTTGCACAAACCCTAATTTCCCCTTTCAATTTTTCCACTATAGTCGGATGCGATTGCCTCAAAAAATTTATATATCTCAAGTTTTGACAATCCTCCAGCAGAAAAATTAATTAGCTCATTAAAATCAATGTCTATGTATTTATTTAATCTAGGATTTATAAGAATGGCTTTCATCCACTCTTGTGATTTATCCTCAAGAGAACCAGAATAGCTCAATAGCCAGTAGATCAATAACTGTCTAAAGTCAGCCGATCCAAAATTCTTATTTGTACATTTCACTTCTATCAGTGTATTGCCTATTGAAAAATCTCCCACTCCATTTGAAATCCATTGATAGCCAGGAATAAAAGGCGAAGATTGTATCGAAAGATGTTTTTGTTTTTCCAACATTCGAAATGTGGCAATAAGATTATTTGATGTTACTCTAATAACATCAATATCATTTTCAGTTAGAGTCTCCGGCAGCTCAGCATCGAAATATTTTGATTGCCTTTCAAGTGCAACTTTTAAACAAAGATCCCATTTTTCCGCAGTTTCGTTATTGAGAATTTGTTCAACTCTCGCATATGCGACCTCAAATAACATTGCCGCATTTGTTGATGCCTTCCTAATTAGTGCTGCAGAAACAGCCTCGCAATTCGGAACGCTCTTCGCTTGGCGATTGAGGTAAGTGATAATAGAAGGAAGTAGTTGCGGGAAAAGTAGATCGCATATTCCAGGTATATCCCTAGCGACAGTTCTCGGATCCTTAACCGGCAGTCTATTAAATCTCACTGGTTTCTACCCATTTTATATACAGCGATTCAAAAGATGAGTTGCCCTGCTTCTCAAAGCCAAGTTTCCATAAGTACGAAATCGAATTTTTTACTTGATTTCTGAAGTGATGACCTTCATCACCAAACTTAAATGAAGCAAGCCAAAACATTCTTTGAACCTCTGGATGCAAATTAGACCAAGTATTTCTGATGTGATTAAAAGATGGCCTATCTTTCCATTGCCTCAAGCAATCTACACATGCTCGCTTAAGGGTATTTGAACTTGTTCTATTGAAAACTTGTTGAAAAACATACTTTGACCTCAATTCGGTCTTTGAATGTCTCAATAGCCTAAGAAAATGTAAGCAATTTGTTTCCGGAAGCAACAGATGCTCAGATGTTACAATAACTTCATCAATCAACAAGTCAATCTGATAAAAAATGCTCTCGTATTTTGGTTCAGATCTTAGCGAATTTATCCCACGAATAATCGTAGACCATGACCCTCTGAATGAATGTAAATTTTTAGGCATAAGTAGTGTTCTACACAAGCTCAAAGCCACTTGAGGCTCATGCAGTTTAAGTGTTCTACTTATTTGAGCTATCAGAAAACTATCAGGTTGGCTCTTATCTATTTCAAGACTAAGTAAATTTTGTATATTAATTTGATTAACTGCATCGACCAAATTTTCATAATCTTCATGTGGGTTATCTGAGTAAGGGTCGAAATGCAAGTCAATTTCTTTAAGCTTACTCGCGTTGTCATCATTAGAAAATAATTGTGCATATACAAAATTTTCATAGTGTTGCGCCTTCAATATTGTGGTTTTAGATCTATTAAGAGATAAGCCGTAATCTGCGAGTGCATTTGAAAGTATAGATAAGGATCTATAAGCATCCGCTTGGTTTTCTGCAATTAACGTAAAGTCGTCTACATATCTATGCCAAATAACACCTGATTGGGTCATCAGTTGATCAATAGATGTCATTAACAGTTCTGCCAAAATTCGAGAGCACTGCCCGCCAACAGGGAGGCCAAACGATCGGCCAGATGCAATTTTGCTAAGCAACCGATCAACTTGGGTGGCTACCGTTGAATTTTCACTAAAGAGATCAGCTATACAATTCTCGATTCTATGATGGTAAATGTGTTCATAGAAACTGGAAATGTCAGTTTGAACTACGTAAGCATTCGGGTTTTTTAAAGCTGGATTTTTTATAGTTGCTTCTTTATATGCTCTCCAAGATTTTTCTCTATCAAAGATACTTTCACCTGTATTTAAAAACCTATATGAGTGCACGAAGTCACTTCTGTGTTTTTCGTTTTCTTCAGCTATTGCTATAGCTAAAGCGTTTAAATATATATTCCAGAAAGGATGTATTTTTGTTGATATTCTAAAACCACTTGATCCGGTTGGCGACAACAAACGTTCCGTAAATAAGTTAAGTGCATTTATTGTATTTTTTGCATTTTTAGATCCACTTTTTTCAAGATCACTGAAAAGATCAAACGCAACTTTAGCAAGCTGTTCTTTCTGATCTGATATGAACCTATTATCTATATCGAACGGCAACATATCGTTGTCACCATGTGAACCAATATCTTCAGCAGCTCTAATAAAATGAACTAGTTTAACTTCTTGCATAAAAATCCGGGTATTGGGTTACTGTTAGTCTGGACATCGATAACTTGGAATATCACTGCAAAATTGAACTTCCGCTTTGGAGCACAAACCAGACCTACGCATATTTTCAAAACCACAAAAAACACATCCAATTATTTATCAACAACATCCAAAACATCAGGCGCTGGTTTTAATACCTGAGAATAACGAGAGCCTAGCAGGTGAATGAAGGCAGTAAAAGGAAGGCGGTGACTATTGCGCCAGTGGTTGGATATAGTTCACACCGAGTGCCCATTGATTCAAGACGTTAGGGTATTTTGTAATAAAACGTGGATTTCATGAGGTTTGTTATGTGGCAAGAAGTATGGGGTACGGTGCAGTCCGAGTTTTCTGACATCCCGGATGCGACGCAAATTACTCGCATCATAGTGCGACTGACAGTCGCAGCAGTTCTGGGTGGACTCTTGGGTTATGAAAGGCAGCGGCAAGGTAAAAGTGCGGGTGTGAGAACTCATATGATGGTTGCAATTGGTGCGGCGTTGTTTGTTTTGATTCCACAACAAGCGGGTGCATCCATTGCTGATATAAGCCGGGTGTTGCAGGGTTTGACGGCGGGTATCGGCTTTCTGGGTGCAGGAGCAATTATCATGGGAACTCGACAAACTGAGGCCAGGGGATTAACCACTGCAGCGGGTATTTGGGTGACTGCTGCCATAGGTGTTGCTGCAGGACTGGGGCGAGAGTCCACAGCAGTGCTCAGCACTATTGTGGCTTTATTCGTTCTTTCGGTGGTGCCCTTGATTCAATCCAAAACAGAAAAGAAATAGTATTAGAGACCTTTGCACGAATCTATTTTTGTTTAATTTCACTTCGTCATCCTTGCGAATAATCACATCCATGTGATTATTCGCAGGGATGACGATTATTTTTTGGTTTTCTTTTTCACTTTCAACATATTCGCTAAAAATTTTCCGGTGTGTGATGCCGGATTTTTTGCAACATCTTCTGGTGTGCCGGTGGCAATTATTTGGCCGCCACCACTGCCGCCTTCGGGTCCCAAATCCACAATCCAGTCAGCCGTTTTAATCACATCAAGATTGTGTTCAATCACTACTACGGTGTTGCCGTGGTCGCGTAAGCGATGCAATACATTCAGTAATTGTTGGATGTCGTAAAAGTGTAAGCCGGTGGTTGGTTCGTCGAGAATATAAAGTGTTTTTCCCGTATCGCGTTTGGATAATTCTTTGGCGAGTTTTACGCGTTGGGCTTCACCGCCGGATAAAGTGGTAGCGGATTGGCCCAAACAAATGTAACCCAAACCTACATCAAGCAAGGTTTGTAATTTATTGGCAATTGCGGGCACCGCATCAAAAAATTGTCGCGCGTCTTCTACTGTCATTTCCAATACTTGATGAATATTTTTTCCTTTGTATTGCACGTCTAATGTTTCGCGATTGTAGCGTTTGCCTTTGCACACATCGCAGGGAACATAAACATCCGGTAAAAAATGCATTTCAACTTTGGTGACGCCATCACCTTCACAGGCTTCGCAGCGTCCGCCTTTCACGTTGAAACTGAAACGACCCGGTTGATAACCGCGTGAGCGCGCTTCTTGTGTGCCCGCAAATAATTCACGAATCGGTGTAAAAATTTGTGTGTAGGTTGCAGGATTTGATCTTGGTGTGCGACCAATCGGACTTTGATCTATATCGACACATTTATCAAATAAATCCAAACCGATAATTTTTTCATGTGCTTCGGGAGCGAGTGTGCTTGCACCATTTAGCGCAGTGGCAGCGAGTGGAAATAAAGTGCCATTAATTAACGTTGATTTTCCGGAGCCGGAAACACCGGTCACACAAGTCATCACACCGTAAGGAATTTCCAATGTGACATTTTGCAAATTATTGCCTTTGGCGCCGACCAGTTTTAACCACTGTTTATCACGTGCCGAGTGACGCACAGACGGAATCGCAATTTGTTTGGCACCACTTAAATATTGTCCGGTAATGGATTCCGGCGTATTCATAATATCTTTTACTTTTCCCTGCGCGATAATTTGTCCGCCGTGTACACCGGCGCCTGGGCCAATATCAATTACATGATCTGCCAATCGAATCGCATCTTCGTCATGCTCCACCACAATCACGGTGTTACCCAAATCGCGTAGATGTGTGAGTGTTTTCAATAAACGTTCGTTGTCGCGTTGATGCAAACCGATTGAGGGTTCGTCGAGAATATACATAACGCCGACAAGCCCCGCACCAATTTGGCTGGCTAAACGAATGCGTTGTGCCTCGCCACCGGATAAGGTTTCTGCGCTGCGACTGAGTGTTAAATAATTCAAACCCACATCAACCAAAAATCCTAAACGCTCACGTAATTCTTTTAAAATTTTATCGGCAATGCCCGCTTTTCTACCGCTGAATTGCAATTGTTGATAATAGGTAAGCGCATCGGCAATCGGTAATTCAGTAATCGACGGTAAATTTTTACCGTCGATAAACACATGGCGCGCTTCGGTGCGCAAGCGTGTGCCGTGACAATCGGGGCAAGGTTGTGTCGATAAAAAGCGAATCAAATCTTCGCGCACTGAATTGGATTCGGTGTCGCGATAACGCCGTTCCATATTGTTCAATACGCCTTCAAACGTATGGGTGCGACGATAAACATCGCCGCGATCATTTATATAATTAAATTCAATTTCGTCGTCGCCTGATCCATATAAAATCGCTTCACGATGTTTGGCTTTTAATTTGTTCCAGGGTGCATCAATTTTAAAACCATAATGTTCGGCGAGTGATGACAACATATGAAAATAATAGACATTGCGTTTATCCCAGCCGCGAATGGCGCCCTCGGCCAAACTTAAACTTTCATCCTGAATCACTTTATCTTCATCAAAAAATTGATGAACGCCTAAACCATCACAAGTAGGGCAAGCGCCCGCCGGATTATTAAATGAAAATAAACGCGGTTCCAATTCTGTCAAACTGTAATCACAAATCGGGCAAGCATGACGTGCGGAAAACAATCTGTCTTCGCCGTCACCATCCATATAACTAATACCCGCCAATCCTTCACCTAAACGCAAAGCGGTTTCAAAGGATTCTGCCAAACGTAATTTCAAATCGTCGCGCACTTTGAAGCGATCAATCACCACATCAATACTGTGTTTTTTCTTTTTGTCGAGTTTGGGTGTGTCATCTAAATCACACAATGTGCCATCGACACGCACACGAATAAATCCATCGCGTTTTAATTGATCAAACACATGTTGATGTTCGCCTTTACGGTCGCGCACCACCGGTGCAATCAGCATTAACTTGGTGTCTTTAGGCAAAGCTAAAACGGTATCCACCATTTCGCTGATAGTTTGTGCAGCCAACGGCAAATCATGTGTAGGGCAGCGGGGTTCGCCCACACGTGCATAAAGTAAACGCAGGTAATCATAAATTTCGGTAATGGTGCCGACAGTTGAACGCGGGTTGTGTGAAGTGGATTTTTGTTCGATAGAAATGGCGGGGCTTAATCCTTCAACATGATCGACATCGGGTTTTTCCATCATGGATAAAAACTGGCGTGCATAAGTGGACAGGGATTCCACATAGCGTCTTTGACCTTCTGCATAGAGAGTGTCAAACGCAAGGGAGGATTTGCCTGAACCCGATGGCCCGGTAATCACGACTAACTTGTCGCGTGGAATATCCAGATCAACATTTTTCAAATTGTGTGTACGTGCACCGCGAACCAGAATGGTATCCATCAATTTCTCTCATCTGCTGAAAATCAAATGCCTGAAGCAAAACAGGCGGATTATATACGTGATACTCATGACAAGGGATGTCAGTAATTCAGGAACAAAGATTCTTTACAGCATGATGATTGGCGGGCAGCAGATTTATGGTCAACACTTTTGGCTGATGACTTATGTGGGCAATGCCGTGGAAAACCTGAAATTGTCAGAATTGATGAGTGCACTCAGTTATGCCCTGGATATTACCGAAGGGCAGCCTGAGGGCCATTGCATTCGCTGTTGCTGGATTGGCATGAATATCGGCCAAAAAATCGGTTTGCCGTCAGAGCAACTGTGGCAACTCTATTACGTGTTGCTGCTCAAGGATTTGGGCTGTAGCAGCAATGCCTCGCGTATTTGCGAACTTTATTTGACGGACGACCTGACATTCAAACGTGATTTCAAATGGGTAGATGGCAGTTTGCCGCAAGTATTGCGATTTGTTTTGCGCCATACAGGAACGGCGGCGGGTATGGTGTCCCGCTTTAAAGCACTTGCGGATATTTTTGCGCACGGCGATGAAATTGCGCAGGAATTAATTCAGACACGTTGCACCCGTGGTGCGGATATCGCGCGGCGTTTACGTTTTGATGAACCGGTCGCATCAGGTATTCATTCGCTGGATGAACATTTCGATGGCCATGGCCGACCTGAAGGTTTGGCGGGTGATGCCATTCCTATTTATTCGCGTATTGCATTACTCGCACAAGTGATCGATATTATGAATTCATCAGGTGATGTCAGCAGTGTTATTGATGAAATTAATTCCCGCAAAGGTAGCTGGTTTGATCCTGAGTTGGTTGATGCATTTTCTGCATTGGCGAAAGAAGAAAAATTTTGGCAAATATTAAATTCTGCTGATATTGATAAAACCATTTTGGCACTTGAACCCGGTGAGTTTTATAAATCACTGGACGAAGATTTTTTTGATGACATTGCAGAAGCTTTTGGTCAGGTAATCGATGTCAAAAGTCCTTACACAGCAGGCCACAGCGCACGTGTTGGTCTTTACACCATGCTGCTGGCAGAAGATTTGGGAATTGCCGAACATCGTCGTCGCTGGCTAAAACGCGGCGCACTTTTGCATGATGTCGGCAAGCTGGGTGTGAGTAACAGCATTTTGGATAAACCCGGTAGATTAACCGATGCAGAATTTGAAGCAGTCAAAATGCACGCCGTTTATACCGGAAAAATTTTAGGCCGTATCAAGCCCTTTGATGAACTGGCAAAAGTGTCCAGCGCACATCACGAACGTTTGGATGGAAAAGGTTATCCACTGGGTTTGACCGCACAGGATATTGTGTTGGAAACCCGCATCATCACCACCGCTGATATTTTTGACGCCATCACCGCCGAGCGCCCTTACCGCGCCGCCATGTCGATAGAAAAAACCCTTTCAATCATGCAAGAATCCGTCGGCACCGCAATTGACGTTGATTGTTTTACCAGTTTGAAAAAACTAATTGAGCGCCATCCGGAATTTTTTCCGAATTAAAGAGTGATTTTTTCACAGCGATGAATGTGAGAAGTGCGGTAATGTTTTTTTAAAATACATCGCAAGAGTCACGACATCGACAGACAAAGGAGTTGGATATGCGCAAATTTCTATTGATATTTATTTTCTCGGTTTTTGCTTCCAGTGTATTGGCGACAGGCACCTGGCAATCTTGTAACGGCGTTGGGCCTGTTGGAGGTGTAGCGTCGGTCTGTCAGGACTTGGTTAAACAGGCCGGTGAGAGTTACGAATTTAGCCATATAGAAAGCCAGGACGAAGTAACAGCTGCTTGTTATGCGAAATACAAAGATAGTAGCGGCTCGCCGGATTTGGTTGGTAGTGCGTGCAAGACTAGTGATGGGAATGCTTCTGCCATTAGTTCAGATTCAAACACTGACCAAGATATGATTAATAACTTGGTTAATGAACGACGTGATAAAAATAAAAGTGAGAATGGTGATGCTACCTTTGCACAAGGCAGGGATGGCGATGGAAACCTTACTCCCGTTAGGGAAAGTATTCCTGGGGAGACTCGGGACAAAGATGTCCACGCGGAACCGCAAGTTCTAAGTGATTTAGAGGGGAAACCTAAACCCCATACTGTAGCTGTTGATCAAGTACCTTGTTCCGGCTGTACTAATGTACTAATGGAAAAAGGTGTAGACAAAGTAGTTGTTCCATCGAAAGCTAGTAATCCGAAAGGTTCTCCTAAAACCGCCGCGAAATCAGCTGCTGAAAAAGGAACGAAGGTTACTCCCCGCGAGATTAAGTTAGACGAAAAATCTAAAAAATAAAATGGGCTGGAGAAAAAGTGAATAAATTGGTGTTTAATCTAGATATCGGAGCTCTTCTAAATTATAGAATAGGGGCTACAATTCCTGCTGAGTTCCATAATGAGAATTATCTTCAGCTAGATAGAGGCTTTTCGATAAATGTTTATAATAATTACATTTCTTCTATATTAGTTTGTTTTAGGAATGGTTATAGAGAATTTAAAGAATTTGATGGTGCTGTTGTTGTAAATGGACAAGAGTACATTTTAAGTTGTAATTCCTCTTTTAATGATATCCTTAAGATTTTCGGACACCCAACAGAATCTTGGGATGATGGAGTTGAGCAATGTGCAGCGTTCAAAAAAGACGATAAGGAAATAGAAATAATTTGGCATGTTGACGGAATTCGAACTCTTGATTATATATCAATAGAATTAGCTTAATATGTGTCGAATCTCCAGTGCTTCTGCCCGTAATTTTAAATCCAATTTTCCAGCGTCAAATCAGTAATGCGTTGGAATTCTTTGATGTTGTTGGTTACAAGAACAGCTTCAATACTTCTGGCGTGAGCGGCGATTAATAAATCATTACTGCCAATCAGTAATCCTTGTTTTTTCAACTGGGATCGAATAAATCCATAATGCCGTGCGGCATCCTCATCCCAGGGATCAATCAGAATTTTTTGAGTGAATAAATCCAGTTGATTAAATCGTTCTTCCCGCAGATGAGGTTCGCCATTTTCAATTCCATAACAGAGTTCAGCGTAAGTGACAGAGGAAATACACAAACTTTTGATGGCTTTGAATTTTCGTTTTAACTGATCGGAACGGTTTCGCAAAACATAAATGCAGGTGTTGGTATCCAGCATGTACATTTAAAAATCCCTTTCCTGAATTTCTTGCTGATCACGACTGGCAAGAAATTTGTCATCGAACGCACTCTCTTGTGTAAAAAAATCATCCCAACTGGTCGTTTTGGAAGAGATGATGACTTGATCTCCCTGTTTCCGGATAAACACTTCGTCACAGTCAAAGCGTAACTCTTTGGGTAGCCGAACTGCTTGGCTGCGACCATTCATAAAAACTTTTGCGATGTGATCCATAGAGCCTCCGCTGGCTTGGTATATACCAATAAGGATATATCACTTTAATTTTGAGTCAATTGTAAAAGCGCTTGCCAATTTTAAGCCTCGGGCATACTTTAAAGTTTGCCAAATTTTGCCAAACAAGGTTTCCCATGAGCACTATGAACATTTCCTTGCCAGAATCGCTGAAAGCATTTGTTGATGAGCAGGTTAGCCAGCGCGGTTATGGCACTAGCAGTGAATATCTGCGGGAGTTAATTCGAAAGGATCAGGATAGACAGGCCTTGCGCAGCTTGTTGATGGATGGGTTACATTCCAATCCGACACAAGTGGCGGATGCCAGTTATTTTAATAGTTTGAGGGAGAAGGTAAGAAATAATCAGCGATGATACTTAAGCCAGTTATTCCGAGGTCTCTTGCCTCACAAGATGTTGAAGGCGCGCTGACGTACTATCTTACCGAAGCTACTGAACAAGTTGCTTTGGACTTTATTGATACCTTGGAAAAGTCTTACAGACATATTTCACAATACCCCAAGACCGGTTCACCGTTTTACGCTCATGAGCTTGATTTGCCAGGGCTTCGTTCTTGGTTGATGGATATTTTTCCGTATCAGTTGTTTTATCTGGAATCAGAAGAGTCTATTGATCTCATTCGCATCCTGCACGTTCACAGGGACATTCCTGTGTGGTTGGCAATTGATGAAAATCCAGAATAACTATTTACCCGGCCGATGCTAGAATCGCCACCTTAATAATTATGATTGGTAAGCTCGTGTCTATTTCTTCAAGTCAAACTCCCACTTTTGAACGTCGTGCCGTTGTCTCGTTGGCGGCTCTGTACAGCTTTCGCATGTTGGGTTTGTTTATGTTGTTGCCGGTTTTGTCTTTGTATGGAACCAGTTACCAACAGCAAACCCCTTTGTTGTTGGGTGTGGCACTGGGTGCCTATGGTTTTAGTCAGGCGTTATTGCAAATTCCTTTTGGGGTTTTATCAGATCGATTGGGGCGTCGGCCGTTAATTATTCTGGGATTGTTGTTGTTTGTTGGCGGCAGTGTGATTGCGGCTTTGGCGGATTCGGTTTATGGATTAATCCTCGGACGATTTTTACAAGGAGCAGGTGCAATTTCAGCGGTGGTAATGGCACTGCTGAGTGATCTCACCTCCGATGAAAATCGCACCAAAGCCATGGCGAGTATTGGCGCCTCCATGGGCTTGTCGTTTGTGGTGGCTATGAGTCTGGGGCCGATGCTGGCGGCTTGGGCGGGTGTGAGTGGAATCTTTTGGGTGACGGCGTTTTTGGGGATTATAGGGATAGCAATTTTCTGGTTTTGGGTACCGAAAGTTTCGGCATCTGCCCGTCCTAAACGCGATGCTTTGGCAGTGCCGCAATTGATCTGGCTTACGTTTAAACACAAAGAATTATTGCGTTTGAATGTAGGCATTTTTATATTGCATTTTGTGTTGATGGCGAATTTTGTTGCCTTGCCCCTGGTGTTACAAAATCACTGGTTTATTGCACGCGATCATCACGGATTTATTTACCTTCCCTTGCTGTTAATTGCGTTTGCGTTAGCGGTTCCGCAAATCATCATCGCTGAAAAAAAACGAAAAATTCGCAGCGTATTTTTATTCTCGATCGGATTGATTGCCTTGGCTGAATTGGGTTTGATGTTATTGCCCTCAGTGTGGATAGGCCTATTGGTGCTGTTTATTTTCTTTATTGGTTTTAATGTACTCGAAGCAACGCAACCTTCACTTGTCAGCAAAATTGCACCGGCAGGCTCCAAAGGTACAGCTACAGGAATTTATGCCACCTGTCAGGTGATGGGCGTATTTTTGGGTGGAGTGGTTGGTGGTTGGTTGGTGCAACATCAAGGGTTGGACAAAGTATTTTTGCTGGGCGGAATAGGTTGCTTTATCTGGCTATTAGTCGCCTGGAAAATGGAGCCGCCGCAATTTTTGGCGAGCGTGTTAATTCCCTTACCGGAAAATTATCAACCGGGTTTGGCCGGGCGTTTGGCAGATGTCAAAGGTGTGGCTGAAGTATTGATTGTTGATTCGGAACGAACTGCTTATCTCAAAGTGGATCAACAAATCGTAGACCGCAAAACCTTGGCGGCGATAGTGGATGCCGAATTGGGTCGGTGATGGCATTAACTATCAGCGACACACTGGTGTTATCAGAAGACGAGATTGAGTGCACTGCAATTTGTTCTCAGGGTGCTGGCGGGCAAAATGTCAACAAAGTGTCCTCTGCAATTCATTTGCGTTTTGATATTCAGTCTTCGAGTTTGCCCGATTTTTACAAACAGCGTTTGCTTGAGTTGCAAGACAAACGTGTCACCAAAGACGGCATCATTATCATAAAAGCACAACGCTTCAGAACCCAGGAAAAAAACCGCGAAGACGCTCTGTTGCGTCTGGTTGAATTGATCCGCAGTGCAACCGTGATCCAAAAAACGCGAAGGCCCACTGGTCCGAGCAAGGCCGCCAAAGCACGGCGTACCGACAGCAAAACCTTGCGTGGAAAAGTAAAATCCCTGCGCGGAAAGGTTGATATTTAGCAACTTGGCAAAAACTTTGAGTACCCCCGATTGTTGTTGATCCGCGACTTGGGGTAGAGTGGCGCCTCCGGCTTGCCGGGTAAATTAAGCCGCTTAAGATAAGTCGAGAAGGCGGATACACCATTAATCAAGAGAAGAGGAAATAGCTATGGCTCGCGGTGTTAATAAAGTGATTTTGATTGGTAATGTCGGGCAAGACCCGGAAGTAAAGTACATGCCTTCAGGCGGTGCCGTTACCAATATCAGTGTGGCCACCAGTGAAAGCTGGAAGGATAAAAACAGCGGTCAAATGCAAGAACGTACCGAGTGGCATCGTGTAGTGATGTTCAATCGTTTAGGCGAAATCGCCGGTGAATTTTTACGTAAAGGCAGCAAGGTTTATATCGAAGGATCTCTGCGTACTCGCAAATGGCAGGGGCAGGATGGTTCGGATCGTTACACCACGGAAATTGTTGCTGATCAAATGCAAATGCTGGATGGTCGCGGTGAAGGTGCAAATCAAGGCGGCTATGCCCCGCAAGATAATTACAATCAGGCGCCACAACAAAATAATTCCAATCATCAACGCCCCGCACCGCAAAATCAGGGCAGCTACGCCAACCAAACTCCTCCACCTTCTATGGATAGTTTTGATGATGATATTCCGTTTTAATTGAAAACCAAAAAGCCTCCGAGTGGAGGCTTTTTTATTTCTGCATCAATAATGTGAGACTCTTGCATGAATAAAAAATCCTCGTCATCTCCGCGCAGGCGGAGATCCGGCTTTTTGAAAATCTTCATTGGAGTATTCTTTCTCGTTTTTTCATTCGCTGTATTAGCGAAACCTTTTGAAAAAAAATTAGGAAAAGAAATTGTCGTATCAGATTCCTGGGGAGGACAGTCTTTCACTTTGAGTGCAGATAAAAAAGGCACTTTAACCATTCGACACAAAATATTCGGTTCGGGTGTTGCTGTTGTTTCTGAAAAAAATTATCCGGTAGAAAAGTTAAGTGAGAACAAAATTCGATTTTTTATTAAAACAGATAAAGTTACCAATGAATTTACTCTGTTATCCAATTCTTCCGATGAGATTAAGTTGTTGTTAAATGGTTATGAGCTTAAAATAGAATTGCAAAATTAATTATTGCTTTTGCGTTAAATTTTTCTTACCATGCCAAATATGAACACAACATACCCCTACCAATTAGATTTTCGAATACCCCTGACAAACTAAAACATTGTTTGTTGGGGACGTAGCTCAATGGTAGAGCAGCGGGTTTATACCCCGTGGCGCCAGATAAGCGGCAGGTTGTGGGTTCGAATCCCTCCGTCCCTACCAATTTCATTTCTGAATTAATTTTTATTGGATTTATCCAATAATTAATTTCGCCTGCATTTTTTTATTGCTGCTGGGATGGCACAAACTCCAATCGTTTGGCTTTCCAATAACGCTTTTTCCAGTAGGTGTCAGATAGACTGGAAATTTTTACACCGGCACGAGTGGATGCATGTAAAAACTGATCGTTTTCGAGATAAATTCCAACATGGTCGTAGCGACCCGTATGGAAAAAAACCAGATCTCCGGAAATTAATTGATCGCGTTTTACATCTTGTCCCAATTTATGTTGATCGCGCGTACTGCGTGGCAATTCAATTCCGAATTGATTACGGAAAGTCAGTAATACAAAACCGGAACAATCAACGCCGGTTTTACCGAGGCTGCCCATTCGATAACGGGTGCCTTTCCATTCCTGATGTTGTGCCAGCAATTTTTCCAAACGTTGTTCTGCGGGTGTTTTTTCTTCAGGAACAATGACAGGTTCAGCGGGAGGGGTTTCGATTACTTGAGGTTCAGGAATTGGCTGGGGAGTGTCGGCTGGTTTGAATGTGCTACAACCAGTGATATAAATCAGAGTTAATATCAGTGCGCAATATTTGTACATGACAACTCCTCGTTTTTGATCCCGTTTTTGAGTTGGCTTGATCCTAATCCATATTGCACAAAATTCAAACCAACTCAATTCATGAATTTGACAATTTGTGTGTCAGGTTCGCGGGATTTTCCAGACTGATGAAGTTTTTCCAAATAAATTTGCCAGAGTTGCTGCTGATTTTTACCCAGCTCATAAAAATAGTCCCAAGTATATATACCGGTGTTATGGTTATCACTGAAATGAATTTTTAATCCATAATTTCCTGCGCGCTCCAGTTGGGAAATTTGTACATCTTTTTTACCAAACTGTAAAACTTCCTGCCCTGGCCCGTGACCTTTTACTTCAGCGCTGGGAGAATGAACCCGTAAAAATTCTGCAGGCAGAAAAAATTCTTCAGCCGAAAAATGTAATTCCAGTTGCTGTGATTGTTTGTGTAGTTTGATTTTGTTTGGTGGGTTCATGGGGTTCCGAATTGAATTTGACTCATATCGAGCACTGAGCTGGCTCCTCCCTTTGAAAAAGGGAGGCGGGGAGGGATTTGAGATCTCTGCAATTTTGAAGATTTTAAATCCCCCCTAGCCCCCCTTTTTCAAAGGGGGGAATACAAGCGTTACAAAATATACCGACTCAAATCTTCGTTCTTCGCTAATTCGCCGAGATGTTTTTCAACATATTCAGCATTAATTTCTATCGATTTATGTTCATCGCCAGCGGTGAAAGAAATATCTTCCAGCAAACGTTCGAGAATAGTGTGCAAGCGGCGTGCACCGATATTTTCGGTGCGCTCATTCACATCAAAAGCAGTTTCGGCGATACGGCGAATGCCATCTTTCGAAAAACTTATGTCAATACCTTCGGTTTTTAACAGTGCAATTTGTTGTTCGGTTAAAGACGCTGTGGGTTCAGTTAAAATTCGTTCGAAATCATCCGGTGTTAATGCGCTGAGTTCAACGCGAATCGGCAAACGACCTTGTAATTCCGGAATTAAATCGGAAGGTTTGCTTAAATGAAACGCACCGGAGGTAATAAATAAAATATGATCGGTTTTGATCATGCCGTGTTTGGTGGATACGGTACAGCCTTCAATTAACGGCAGCAAATCGCGTTGCACACCTTCACGGGAAACATCTGCGCCGGATACATTTCCGCGGCGCGCAACTTTATCGATCTCATCAATAAAGACAATCCCGTTTTGTTCTGCGGCATCAATTGCCTGGGTTTTGATATCTTCTTCACTGACCAGCTTTGCAGCTTCGTCATCCTGTAATTGTTTGAGCGCTTTTTTAACCGTCATTTTGACTTTTTTGGTTTTCTCACGCCCCAAATTGGAAAACATGGATTGCAATTGGCTGGTCATTTCTTCCATACCGGGCGGCGCCATAATTTCCACACCCACACTGGCAGCCGCCACATCGATTTCAATTTCTTTATCGTTTAGTTCGCCTTCGCGTAATTTTTTTCGAAAAATTTGTCGTGTGCCGGATTGGTGTTTGCTTTCTTCTGCAGATATATCGCGTGCAGGTGGCAAGAGCACATCAAGAATGCGTTCTTCTGCAGCCTCTGCTGCACGATGCTGCACCGATTTCACTGCCTGCTCACGTCGCATTTTAATTGCCACATCGACAAGATCACGAATAATGGATTCAACATCACGCCCAACATAACCCACTTCGGTAAACTTTGTCGCTTCGACTTTAATAAAAGGGGCATTAGCTAATTTTGCCAAACGACGCGCAATTTCTGTTTTACCCACACCGGTTGGCCCAATCATTAGAATATTTTTTGGCGTAATTTCGTTACGCATATCAGCAGGTACTTGCATGCGGCGCCAGCGATTACGCAATGCAATAGCCACCGCGCGTTTTGCATTTTGTTGTCCAACAATATGTTTATCGAGTTCGTGAACAATTTCACGTGGAGTCATTGATGACATAAAAATAATTCCTGGATTTAATTCAATAATCAAATTTTTTCTTTAGCTAATTCTGCTCCCTCTCCCTTGATGGGAGAGGGTTGGGGAGAGAGTGATGCTCTTCAGTAACTCAACAGTTCAATCGTGTGCTGTTGATTGGTGTAAACGCAAATATCGCCCGCAATTTTTAAACTTTTTTCAACAATAGTTCGCGCATCCAAATCCGTATTGCCGAGCAGTGCGCGTGCAGCCGCCTGCGCAAAATTGCCGCCGGAGCCAATGGCAATCAGATCATCTTCAGGTTGAATCACATCGCCATTACCGGTGATGATCAGTGAGGCGTCTTTGTCTGCCACCGCCAACAAAGCTTCAAGCCGTTGCATACTGCGATCTGTTCGCCAGTCTTTGGCTAATTCGACTGCAGCACGTGTGAGCTGACCATTATGAGCTTCGAGCTTGGCTTCAAAGCGTTCGAAAAGCGTAAATGCGTCCGCAGTTCCGCCTGCAAAACCAGCGATCACTTGATCTTTATACAAGCGACGTACTTTGCGTGCATTACCTTTCATAATGGTGTTGCCCAACGAAACCTGGCCATCACCGCCAATTACCACTTGCCCGTTACGACGGACCGAAACAATAGTTGTCACAGGAAATCCTTAAGCTTGAAGAATGGGCAGGATTTTGGGGCTGTTATGGGGATTTCAAGGCTGGGGATTAGCAACTCAGATTTGAGTAGCCCTCAAAATAAAACGTCCCCAAAAGGGACGTACTGACTTATTCAATTTTTTTATACAGTAAAAAAGCAGTTAGCGGCTAACGTTTTATCGGCTTTACGTACAGCACCAAGCTGTGGTCGGTTAATTCATAACCATATTCGGCCGCGATTTTGCGTTGCAACATTTCTATTTCATCATTGTGGAACTCAATCACTTTGCCGCTATCTATATCGACCATGTGATCGTGGTGTTCACCGCGAGCAATTTCAAACACTGAGTGACCACCATCAAAATTATGTCTTACAACCAAACCGGCAGTTTCAAATTGAGTCAGAACTCTGTACACAGTGGCCAGGCCAACATCATCGCCCTGTTCACTCAACGCTTTATACACTTCTTCAGCACTCAGGTGGTGTTGCTCCGAATTTTCCAGCATTTGCAGTATTTTCACTCTGGGCAAAGTTACTTTAAGCCCAACTTTACGCAGTTCACTATTTTCAGACGCCATTATTGTCACCCTAACCCTTCTCAGTATTCCTGTGGTTCGGGTATTATCCGCGTTCATTTTTACCAGTGGAAGCCCTGATATGAAATTTGCCCGTTTGTTTGTTTTTGTTGTGATCACCATACTCGGCATATCAGGTTGCGTACACAAAATTACCGTGCAGCAGGGGCACATCATTTCCCAGGAGGATGTTGACAAGCTCAAACTGGGTATGACCAAAAGCCAGGTGCGTTTTGTGCTGGGCAACAGCCTGCTTCCCAACGTTTTTGATGATGATCGCTGGGATTTTCTCTACTCTACTCGTCAGGGTTCCGAGGGTGACATCACCCAGTACCACTTCACTGTGTATTTTAAAGACGGAAAACTGATCAAAACCGAAGGCAATCATGCGCCGGACTCCAAGTTGCTGGCCAAACCTGAAAATCTGGAAAAACTGGTTGAAGAAGCTCGCCGCGAAACACCGCCCCCTGACACACCTAAATAATAGCCGCGCTTGACTAGCATTCAGTGTCAACTAGTCTAAAGGTTAAATAGATCACTTTTTTTGAGAGCGAGATCCCGAATTTAGTGACATATGTAACTTATAGATTTGGAGGTAGCCGGTTGTTTGCCGGCGCTAAATGCAACCGCAGCTCCCATTGACACCGACAGGCTCAATCTCCGGGCTTTTTGGCTCTGTTCGTGAAAAAATATCGCGATGGTTTTCGCTGTATTCTGCTGACGAGACAACAGCGAGTTATTTTCGGGCAGAACAAATTCACGCTGTAATTTCTCTTGCACCGCTCAGTATTAGCACCAATATCGTCAACATTTTGGTTATTCTCTATTTGTTTTATGAGACACCCAACCCTTGGCTCTATTTATGGGGCTTCGTGATTGTTGCATTAATGGCAGCGGGCTTGCGTGGCTGGTTTAGCCAACGCAAAGGCAAAGCCCCTGTAAAGTCATCTCCCCGTGCACTCAAAAAAGCTTTGCGTCACGCAGCAATTGTCGGATTTTTATGGGGATTACTGCCGATATTAACCCTGGGCAATGCAACACCTCATCAAACTGAAATCATACTGCTGGTGGTAATTGGCATGGTCTGCGCGAGCAGTTTCGCACTGTCCACAATTCCTGCTGCAGCATTTTGTTTTGTTTTGCTGATTAGTGCCGAAACTGTTTTGGCCTTGCTGATTTTCCAACCGGTTTATTTCAAATTATTAATTTTATTGACGGCTATCTATGCTTACGTAGTTTGTGCTGCGGTTTTGGTGCAAGCGAAAAATTTTGGCGGGAGATTAATGGCTGAAGCAGCCAGTAACCGGCAACAACAACTGACCAGTTTGTTATTACACGATTTTGAAAACCACACCAGTGATTGTTTGTGGGAATTAAATCAACAGGGTTATTTGCAAAATCCTTCAGCAAAATTGGCAAAATTATTTGGGCTTGATTTACACCAACTACACGATGTTCCTTTTCTGGAATTATTTTCCATTCATGAGGGTGATTCACAACTGGAATCAACTTTGGCAATAGACGCCCTCAAAGAACATTTTGCACAGAATAAATCCTTCCGTCATTTATCCGTTCCGCTGATCATCAACAATATACCCCGCTGGTGGCAACTCACTGCAAAACCTTTAATGGATACACAAGGCAATTTACTCGGCTGGCGCGGTGTAGGGACCGATATCACCAAAGACAAAGAGTCCACACGCGAAATGAATCGGCTGGCAAATATTGATGCCTTAACCGGCTTGGCCAATCGCCACCAATTCAAAACCCGCTTGGGGTTGCAAGATGAATCACGTAATCCTGCTGATGCTTTTTATGTATTGCTTTTGTTAAATCTTGATAATTTTAAATTGCTGAACGAAGGCATGGGCCATGCATTTGGTGACAAGGTTTTACAAATGGTTGCTTCAAGGCTCAAACAACAAATTCGACAACAAGATTTACTGGCGCGCCTGAGTGGTGATGAATTCGCCTTGATCAGCTGGGGTGAAGATGCCACCAAACGCGCTGATGTTATTGCTCAACGTCTGTTGGACTGTTTCAGTGCACCTTTTGAAATAGAGGGCATCAGTTTGCAATTGGGATGCAGTGTTGGCATCGCCATATCACCCATGCATTGCGATTCTTCCGACACTTTATTAAAACACGCTGATATGGCTCTGTATGCGGCCAAAACCGCCGGTAAAAACACTTTCCGTTTTTATGAATCCGGAATGGCAGCCGCTGCGCAAAAACGCATGAGTTTGCTGAATGATATACGTCAATTATTGGAGCAGAATCGGGATACACGAATGCTGCTGCATAAAGTAGATCGAAATTTTGATTGGTCTGCCGATATGCAACTGCCGCAATTTGCAATTTATTTACAACCACAAATTCATTTGCAAACAAAACAAATTATTGGCTTTGAAGCGTTGATGCGTTGGAATCATCCGGAAAAAGGCATGATCCCGCCAATGGAATTTATTCCGCTGGCAGAAGAGTCCAATATGATTATTGCCCTGGGTGCCTGGATGCTGATTGAGTCGTGCAAACTGGCCGCCAGCTGGCCGCAACCCTGGAGAATTGCAGTCAATGTATCTGCAACCCAATTCAGTCATGGCAGCCTGGTTCCTGTCGTGAAACGCGCGTTGGAACTAAGCCGTATTGCACCGGAAAGATTGGAGTTGGAAATTACCGAATCACTGCTTATTCAGGATAAGAATACCGCCAAAACCATATTGCATGAGCTGCGTAATCTGGGTGTGCGCATTGCGCTGGACGACTTCGGAACAGGTTATTCTTCTCTGGCGTACTTGCGCAATTTTCCACTCAACCAATTAAAAATAGACCGCAGTTTTGTCAGTGCCATAGCAACCGATAAAGGCTCTTTGGCTATCATCAGTACCATTATTCAATTGGCTGATGCGCTTTCGTTGGAAACCATTGCTGAAGGCATAGAAACCGCAAAAGAAATGCATTTATTAATCGCTTGTGGATGTGAAGATGGGCAAGGCTTTCACTTCGCAAAACCTATGCCTGCCCACCAAATTGCAGAATTTGTTTCGCAATATCCCTACCATTGAACAAATAACACCTATACTTTTTGAATAGCGAATTCCACTCGTACATTTAGGTCGATAAATCACATCTGATGTTAAAAAGAATCTCTGTTAAAGACATGAAGCTGGGAATGTTCATCTGTGAATTTTGTGGGTCATGGATGGAGCATCCCTTTTGGAAAACCAAATTTCTTCTCACCGACGAACACGACTTGCGCACCATTATTGATAGCGGCATCAAGGAATTATGGATTGACACGGATATGGGAGTTGATGTTGAAGAAAATCGAATCGCAAAATTAAAAGATGAAGTCGAACAGGAAACAGAATTTTTATTAACAGCGGCGGGTTCTGCCAAAAAATCTGAAAAAACAGCAATGGAAGACGAAGTCAAACTGGCTGCCAAACTTTGCAGCAAATCCAAAACTGCTGTTATCTCCATGTTTAATGATGCACGTCTGGGTAAGGCGATAGAGGTGGGGGCTGCACAGGAATTGGTTGAAGAAATTTCCAACTCTGTTATGCGCAATGCTCATGCTTTAATTAGTCTTGCAAGACTTAAAAATGCGGATGAGTACACCTACATGCATTCAGTTGCTGTGTGTGCACTGATGATTGCATTGGGTCGTCAATTAAACTTGCCGGAAGCAACCATTCGCGATGTAGGCCTTGCCGGTTTGTTGCATGATATTGGCAAAATTGGTATTCCCGATAAAATTTTAAACAAGCCGGGAAAATTAACTGATGAAGAATTTTCAACCGTAAAATCACACCCTGAAATTGGTGCGCAAATTTTATTGGAAGGCAATCAGGTAGGCGCAATGGTGATGGATGTTGTGCTGCACCATCATGAAAAAATGGACGGCACAGGTTACCCGCACGGATTAAAAGGCGATCACATCAGTCTTTACGCCAAAATGGGGGCGGTGTGCGATGTTTACGATGCAATTACATCCAATCGGCCTTACAAAAAAGGCTGGTCTCCAGCTGAATCCATTCGCAAAATGGCAGAATGGAGTAAAGGACATTTCGATGAAACTGTTTTTCAGGCATTTGTAAAAACCGTTGGCATTTATCCTACCGGTTCGTTGGTTAGACTTGAATCAGGAAAATTGGGTGTAGTTATCGAACAGCACCCAACATCATTATTAACACCCAAAGTTAAAATATTTTATTCAGTTAAAACCAAGTCACCCATAATCCAGGAAACCATAGACTTATCTGTGTTGCTGGGTAAAGACAAAATCATTGGCCGTGAATCCCCGGAAGATTGGGGATTTAAAAATTTGGACTTGCTTTGGTCGGAAGGTTGAAAAATGGTTAAGTATTTTTCTGATGCAAACTCATGCAAACGATAAAAAATTATCCCAAACGTTTTTCCCAAATAGCTTTTAATTCACTTGCCAGCGTCATAGGGTCGAAAGGTTTGGCGATTACAGCCAAAGCGCCCATGGACAAATATTCGCGTACTTCCTGTGGTTGCACCTTGGCAGTCATAAACACAGCGGGGGTGTTGGTGAGCTGTGGAAATTTTCTTAATTCGCGCAAGGTTTCAGGCCCATCCATCCCCGGCATCATCACATCCAACAGTATCAAATCCGGGTTGAATGCAACGGCTTTGGCAACGGCTTCACTACCGGAAGAACATGCGGATAAAGTAAAGCCCGAGATATCTTTCAAAACCATAACGGCTATTTGCTGGATATCGGGATCGTCTTCAACATAAAGAATTCGCTCAAGTGATTTGGACATCTGCAACCCCCTGGTCATTAAATATTAATGGGAATTCAACAAAAAAAGTTGACCCTTTATTTAATTCCGATGTGAAACCTATGGAACCGCCCATGCGCTCTACCAATTCCTTGCTGATAGAAAGCCCCAATCCTGTTCCGCCGCGACGACGTGCATCAGGCGCATCGGCTTGTACAAATTTTTGAAAAATTCTCTTTTGAAAATCCAGAGGAATGCCTAAACCATAATCTTGTACAGAAATTCGAGCGCGCCCCTGATGAACATCAAGTTTTACTTCAATTATGGAATTATTATTTGAAAATTTTGCAGCATTGGATAAAAAATTATTCAACACCTGTTGTAATCGATGGCTATCAACCGAAATCTGGCAATCTCTGTCAGCAACAAAAGAAAAAGATACCCCGTATTGATCAGCATAAACCTGGTTTTCCAAAATCGATTGCTCGATGATTGCAATCACTGAATGAGGGTGCATATCAAACACCATTTTCCCTGCCAATAATTTTTCCATGTCTAACAAATCGTTAATGAGCAGTGTTAATCGTTCACTATTTTTCACTGCCAGTTTCAATAAATCACCAATTTTGTCTGACACCTCACCCATGGTACCTCCCAGTACCATTCGCAAAGCTGCTGAAATGGACGTCAAGGGGGTTCGCAATTCATGACTGACACTGGATACGAATTCATTTTTTAATTGTTCTGCACGTTTGCGCTCACTAATATCCTGAATAATTGACCAGATTTGCAGTTCGCCGGAAAGCGATTTAATCAACACCCCATTCAATAGCACTGGCACCCATTCGCCAGCTTTACTGATAAAGTGTTTTTCGTAAGGTCCATAACGAAGGGATTGTCGGAGTTGTTGCAATTGCGTAATTTCATCAGCTTCATATTTTTTCGGTGTGATATCCCAATAACTTAATCCGCAAAACTCTTGCGGTGTGTAGCCCAACATTCTATAAAGTTCGGGATTGGCTTCCAGAAATACGCCGTCATCAAAACGATTCAAAGCAATTGCGACAGGCGACATTAAATAAAAACTTGCCAGTTTTTGTGCCTGATCACTGAGTTTCTGATGACTTTCCTGCAGCTCAAATAATTTGACAATTTGACTCGCCAGCAGCATCAAAGATTTTTTTTGCGTTGCAGTTAATTTTCCTGGCTTGTAATCCACCACACACAAAGTACCCAGTGCAAATCCGGATTGCATCAATAAGGGTGCTCCTGCATAAAAACGAATCCCGGGCGTACCTGTCACCAAAGGATTATCGGCAAATCGCTCATCTTGTGTTGCATCTTCCACTTCCAGAATTTCTGTTGGATTCAAAATGGCGTGCGCACAAAATGCAACGTCGCGATGGGTTTCCGTTGCATCCAGTCCTACACATGCTTTAAACCATTGTCTGTTTTTATCAATCAAGGTCACTACAGCTATGGGCAGATTACAAATTACCATAGCCAATTGCGCAATATCATCGTAACTTTGCTCTCGTGCTGTATCCAAAATGGATAATTGATAGAGTGCTTGTAATCGAAAATCTTCGTTGTCCGGTAATGCTGCTTTCATGTCATTCAGCTTGTAATTTTTTTGTTAGCATGAGTGCATAATCAACAGTCATCATGGGTTCTCCATCAATCATGGGCTTTTGAATCCAGTAAATGGCTTTTGAATTAGTCAGATACTCCGGGATACGATTTTTCCCATCGTCAGGGTCTGCTGAAATAATCACAACAGGAATCGGCACCTTGGCATGCTGTGAGTTTTCACGCAAACGCAGATCTTTTAATATTTCAATGCCATGCATGTCGGGTAAAAAAAGATCCAGTGTAACCAGATCGTAAGTGTTAACGTGCAACAGCTTCAAGGCTTGATTGCCGTCTTCTGCGATATCAACACTGAATCCGCGCTCTTCGAATCGTTCTTTCAAATAACCGGCAAATGCTTCTTCATCTTCAATGATTAATATTGTTGTTTTTTGCAATTCGCTATTTATTGCTGGAAAACTAACGTTGCCTGTATCACAGGGAAATTCAAAATAAAAACTGGCACCTTGGCCAGCCACGGATTCAAAACCAATTTTTCCGCCCATTTGTTCAATCATTTCCTTGCATATAGCCAGACCCAACCCCGTACCCCCTTTTTGTCGCGTATCAGAAGAGTCAGCCTGTGAAAATTTTTTGAAAATACGATTACGGAATTCATCATTAATGCCGGGGCCTTTGTCCTTGACGGTCACTTTCACACGACCAAAACCCGATTCGCACCGAATATCGATAATCTCACCCGGCGGTGAAAATTTTGCTGCATTTGACAGAAAATTCGCCATCACCTGTTGAATGCGTTGTGCATCCACCAAAACAGTTTCATCAACTGAATGCTCATTGATTTGATATGTCACGCCATACTGTGTTGCATAGGCTGCATTTGACTCTACTGAGCGCCTGATCAAATCCATCATGGAGCAGCGTTGCATCTGGAATTGTATTTTTCCTGCTAACAATTTTTCCATGTCCAATAAATCATTAACCAAAGTGATTAAGCGTAACGAATTGTTATGCGCAATTTGTATCATTTTATTCGCCTGCTCCGGTAATTCACCGACCAGACCGTTAGCGACTATTCCTAACGCACCACTAATTGATGTTAAGGGCGTTCGCAATTCATGGCTTACTGTTGACACAAATTCATTTTTCATTTTATCAATGCGTTTCAATTCACTGATATCACGTGCGATACTCAAGTAACCGGTAATATCACCAAATTTGTCGCGCAGAGCTGATACTGTTAACAGCACCGGTATTGATGATCCATCTTTACGTACATAAGTCCATTCATTTTCATCATCATCACCATCACGCACTTTTGCAATAAACACATCGAATCCAGGCTGAACCTGATAGCCGAGAATATCGGAAAGGGTTTTACTGCGCGCAATGATTTCTTCTGGTAAGTGAAAACTGGCAGGTGTTTTTTTATCAATTATTTCGCTGGCTTCATAGGCCAACATCACTTCCGCACCGCGGTTAAAGGATTTTATGGTTCCATTCACGTCCATCGTGATCATGGCAACACTGGCTGCATCCAAAATTGCCTGATGCATGGCGTTGGCGCGCTCCAATTTCAATTCGGTATTTTTTAGTGAAGTAATATCCGACACATAACCGTGCCACAGCACACTGCCATCATCCAATTTTTCCGGAATAGATTGTACGTGTGTCCAGACCAGCCCCCGGTTGGGATTATTTACTCTGACGGTAGCCACCCATGGTGTTAAATTGGATGCAGAATAAGATACGGTTTCTGCTATCCAACCCAATTCTTCAGGGTGGATAACATCCAGTATTTTTTCTGCCGAGTGTGAAACTTCTTCTGCGGTAACACCATAAATATTGTAGATTCCCGGACTGGCATAGGGATAAAAGAAGGAACCATCAGGTCGTAACTGGTACTGATATAAAAATCCTGGCAAATGTTCTGACAGCTTTTTAAAACGTTCAATAATGATTTTCTTTTCATCATCGCGAATTCGGCGATCGATCACAGCAGCTGCCCAGCGCGACAACAGATATACAAAATCTTTATCCAGTTGATCATAAGGTCTTTCGCGACTTTTAGGAGCACTGAAAAATAAAGTTCCATGAATCACGCCGGAAATAATAATAGGGGCGCCTATATAAGATTCATGTCCACCATTGATGAGTGCCGGATGGCCTGCATAAATGGATTTATGCATGCTGTCTTCAGCAATCATTTCCTTGTTGCCAATCACCAGGCTGCAAAATGTATTTTCAAGTGCAACATAAGGGATATGCATTTTTTCATGCACATCAATATAACTGCGATATTGAAAATGTTTTTTACTCACATCGCTGATCCCGGCTCTGGTGACGCCCATGTATTTAGCTGCCAGATTCAGCGCCCGCTTCAATTGTTCATCAACATCATTGATAGGCAAAGAAGTAATCTCGTTTAAAGTTTGCAATGCAGCTTGTTGTCGAACACTGAATAATTCGGCGTCTTTTCTATTGGTAACATCGGTGTATACACCTACTATCAATGTCGCTTTACCGGATGTATCCCTTTCAACAACTCTGCCTCTGGATAAAATCCATTTGTATCCGCCATCGCCGGTTTTTACACGATATTCATTTTCAAACATTGGCGTTAGGCCTTTTAAATGATTCATCATATCGTTGTGATGACCACGGCGGTGGTTGGGATCCAGTGCATTAACCCAATCCACTAAATCCATTTCATTTTCACCAACAGGAAGTTTTAATAATTGCCTCCATTCCGGCGAAAAACGAATTCTATTTTTTACTATATCCCACTCCCAAAATCCGGAGTCAGTAGAACGCAAAGCCAATGCCAGACGCGCAGAATTTTGTTCAACTAACTTGTGTTCATCTGTCAGTAACCGCTGATAATTTTCTTTTTCCTGTCGCTGATATTTCACTAACAGATGAAAACAAAAATAGAGCAGCATCTGTAATGCCAACAACAAGCCGCCCCATTTCACATAGGTGTTGCGTAATATTTGTTGATGGCGATTGTATTCCTCTGTGATATCCGTCCAGATAATCAAAGCCAATCGTCGGGTGGAGTGATTAATCCAACTTGCTAAAAAAATTCCTTCCGGTGTTTTAATTAATTGTTCTTGTTGCTCAACCATAATCAGTCCCTGCTGCCACCAACCAGCAACAGGTTCAAATGCTACTTCCAAACGCCAATCACCTACCAATGTCGGGTGCATTTGTTTGCGTTTTTGGTCCCAGAGCAACACATCGGCTATGTGTTTGTGTAGCAAAGCTGCAGCACTGGATTTTGTTTCGAGGCGAATAGCAAGTTCAATCACAGCGATGACTTTGTCGTCATCTTTGATAGGAATAAGCAAACGATTGGCCGTGCCCTGACGCGAAGCCGCAAATAAAATTGCGGATTTTCCATGCGTAAATACCTCGGTTATTTCGGGTCGGGATTGTCCAAGACTATCCGAGAGCATTCGCGGGTTTTCCATAATCACAACACTGACCCCGGGTGTGAAATGCAAATTAAATTCACTCACACCTTGCTCTTGCATTTTGTGCCAAAAGAATTCCATTTGATGATAAAGCTGATCGTGGTGCTGTTGTTTTTTTTCGATATTAAGGGAGGGATGATGTTGTTGTTCGCGAAAGATAGTTTTGATATCCGTCATCAATCGGGCATCCAGTAATACCGGTTGCGCCAACACCAGCAAATCCTGGCCAATTTGAGATTGTTTGCGTTGCCATTCATTTTGTTGTTTAACCGCAAGGGTCGATTGTTGCTGTGCCCAGTCCCGCTGATGATATTGAATTTCATGAAAGCACAAACAAAACAATAGCAGCGCCAATAAAGCCGCAAAAATAAAATAAATCGTTTGAAATTTATTACTGATTAACAAGCTGCCTACTCTCAAATCCCATTATAGGGTTGGCATCACCTCACCTCACACAAGGGACCTCCTCGCGATCAACCGCGGGAAGCTTTGCGGAATACCAACATCATTGATTGAGTGTAGTGCAAATTCAGGGTTTAACCCTGTGAACTGTCTTTCTCGGCGCGTTTACGGCGGGCCTCTTTGGGATCGGAAACCAATGGTCGATAAATTTCAACCCTGTCCCCCTGATGTAGCACGTGATTTTCTGCGGTGTCCAGACCTTTGGTGCCCAAAGACTGGCCAAAGATGCCCATCTTGGCGTTGTCTATATCGATCTCGGGAAAATGCTCCTGAATTCGCGAGCGTTTTACGGCTTGCAAAGCAGTGGTTCCCGGTTCCACCAACAAACTGATAATTTTTTGTTTATGTGGCAAGGCATACGCCACTTCGACGGTTATAAGATCAAAATCCGCCATGAAAACCTCATTTTTGTGAATAAATTATGTCTGCCCTGCGGCAAATAGCATCAACCTGTTGCTGGCTGATACCAGCGAACATTTTACCTGCGGCCATTTGCAGAAAGCGATTCTGCAATTCGAAATGCAACTCGAACTCTACCTTGCAAGCCGAAGCGCTCAGGGATTTGAACCGCCAAAAACCCTCCAGCCGGGAAAAGGGGCCTTTAATCAATTGCATATGAATCGATTCGGGTTCCGTTAGCTGGTTGCGTGTGCTGAAAGATTGATTAAATCCGGATTTATTCAAAACCAATTCAGCCTCAACCCAATCATCCCCCTTGCACAAAATAGTCGCTGCTGTGCAACCCGGCATAAATTGCGGATAAGCCTCTACATCATTCACCAGATCAAACATCTGCTGTGATGAATAGGCAACCAATGCGCTGGCGGTTACTGTTTGCATGAAATACCTTGGTTATTCTCCTAACTGGTTCCCCACTTTGGAAAAGGGGGGGTAGGGGGGATTTAAGATCTTCATAAATAGAACTTTTTAAATCCCTCCCCCGCCTCCCTTTTTCAAAGTGAGGAGCCAATTCCCTTTCAAGGGAATTGATTACCTTTGAGGCCACAATAAAGCCCGCAATTCTAAACGATTTTATCGCTATAATGCGCCGCAAGTTACAAACAGGATTAGCGAAGACAATGGCCAGCAAAAAGCCCAAACAAAATAGCAACACTATTGCCCTGAATAAAAAAGCCAAATTCGATTTTGAATTATTCGAACGCATTGAAGCCGGTATTGCACTGACCGGTTGGGAAATCAAAAGTCTGCGTGCAGGCAAAGGGCAAATTACCGATACCTATGTGATATTTAAAAATGATGAGGCCTGGCTGTTGGCATCACAAATACAACCTTTGGCCAGCGCATCAACCCATTTTGTGACTGATCCTTATCGCACACGAAAGCTATTGATGCACCGTCGCCAAATTGATCGTTTGCAAGAAGCAAAAGAACAAAAAGGCTACACCGTAGTCTGCACTGCACTCTATTGGAAAAATCACATAGTGAAGTGCGAAGTGGCATTAGCCAAAGGCAAACAACAACACGACAAACGCCAAACGGAAAAAGAACGCGACTGGGAAAGAGACAAACAGCGTTTATTCCAAAAAGAACAAAAGCGGGATTGAACGCTGCAATAATGTTTTTTATTTATATTCGGATGATTTTCTACACAAAACTGATCAATGTTGGTTAATCGATACCGCATGAGAAGCCGGTAATTTGATAACAACTTGCAACCCACCGAGACGACTGGTTTGTAAAAATAATTCGCCGCGACAATGTTCAACAATATCGCGCACTATACTCAATCCCAAACCATGTCCCTGAACCTGTTCATCAATACGCATTCCACGACTTAATACCTGCTCGCGTAATTCAGTGGCTATACCGGGGCCATCATCATCAATCGAAATGACATAATTATTTTCCTGAAGCTCAATAGCAAGCTGCACTCGTTGTTGTGCCCATTTGCAAGCGTTATCGAGTATGTTGCCCAATAACTCCAGCATATCTTCTCTATCAAAAGACAATCGCAACCCATCGCTTGCATGCCAATCCAATTGTAAATTGCGCGGGTGAATTTGCTGCAAGGTTACGCACAGATCAGGTAATTCTTTTGCGCAATCAAAATATGCGCCAGGCAAAACGTCACCGGCCAATCGTGCACGCCCCAACTCACGACCAATACGTTCTTGCATAGCGTGCAATTGCTGTTGAAAGCTCTCCCGCAGTTCCGGGTAATGATTAAACTCAGGATGATTGGCGAGACTGAACAAAATAGCCAGCGGCGTTTTTAACGCATGCCCCAAATTACCCAGTGCATTTCGCGAACGACTTAAGGTTTCTTCAGTGTGTTGTAACAAATGATTAATTTGCTGCACCAAGGGTATTAATTCATCAGGAACCTGATGCTCCAATTCACTGCGCTGTCCCTGTTGCAATTGCACAATTTGTTGCCGGACTTTTTCCAGAGGTTGCAAAGCACGCCGCACCAAATAACGCTGCATTAATACCAACAGTATCAAGGCTAATGAACCCAAACCAATTGCCAACCATTGCATGTTACGAAAACTTTGCAACATAGGCGCGTAATCTTGTGTGGTAATTATCTGAATATTTTTTCCATAACGCCGGAAATCACTACGATATATTAATAATTCCTGATTGCGAGGGCCTTTTGCAAGACGGTCTTGCAAACCTGTTTTGTCGGGCAAGGGCAGGGCGTAATCCCAGGACGAACGCGAACGCCATTGATCATCAGGTAACAGAATTAAAAAATATTCACCGGAAAAGGGGCGCTGATAACCCGCAGAAATTCGCTGCTGATCCAATTCAATACCATTAGCTCCGCGTACTATTGCAGCCAATAAAGTTTGTGCTTCATTATGCAGATGACTTTGCAAATAGCGACGCAATCCTTGATCAAATAACCAGAGACCAGCTTGAGCCAATAGCAACCCGGTAATTATCAGTACACTGATCAAACCAAAACGTAAACGTTGTTGTATAGAGTTGCCAGGCTTTAGCAAATTGGTTACCTGTCGTTGATTTTCTGCAAGCGATAACCCTGACTGCGTTTGGTTTCAATAATTTCTTTGCCCAACTTACTGCGCAAATGATTAACATGTACTTCAATAACATTGGAATCACTTTGACTTTCACCATCATAAAGATGATCTCGCAATCGACTTTTGGGAATTACTTTTCCCGGATGCAACATTAAATAACGCAGCAAGCTGAATTCTGCAGCAGTCAGCTCAATTTCTTCACCGTTTTTCACTGCACACTGACGCGCTTCATCCAATTGCAATCCACCGTTCTGTAATTGTGGCTGATTGACTTGTCCATGGGTACGGCGTAATAACGCTTGTATACGCAGTTGTAATTCTTCAGGATGAAACGGTTTGGTGAGATAATCATCCGCGCCGGCTTTTAGACCTTCAATACGTTCAGCCCAATGATCACGGGCAGTTAGAATTAATACCGGCCTCAACATTTTTGTTGCACGCCATTCGCGCAATACATCCAAACCGGATTTTCCTGGCAACCCCAAATCCAGCAAAATTAAATCGTAAGGTTCAACTGCGCCCTGAATTAACGCATCGCGACCATCAACCAACCAATCCACTGCATAACCAGCACGTTTTAAATCTGTGCGAAGTTCTTCAGCCAATACAACATTATCTTCTACGATCAGGACGCGCATTAGTCATCCTCCTCATCTTGCAGAATCTTGCCATTGCTTGCGTCAATTTCCAGTTCACGAACCAAACCTGTTGTTGTTGCCAGTTCTACTTCGTAAATATAAATGTCATTCTCCTCTTCCAGTTCCACTTCCAATAAACTGGCGTCAGGATAGCGTTCATCCACCAGCGTCAACACTTTTTCCAGTGGAATAATCAGGCCCTGCTCGCGCAGATGCAGGGCTTCATCTTGTGACAGATCACGCGCACTTGTGCTGAGCGAGAGGCAGAACAAGATCGACAGCACGTATTTTAATGACAGCATAATCTTCTCGGCAGTTAATCATCCTGATGATTTTTTAAAATCTCTCCTGTCGTTGCATCCAACTTTATATCCCACTCTACTCCTTGTGCATCCACCAGTTCCATTTGATAAATATAGCGCCCCCATTCATGCTCAATTTCAGTATCGCGAATCACTCCTCCCGGGTGTTGTGCAAGTGCTGCGCGATTCAATTCTTCAAACGATCGAATACTGCCTGAGTCATGCAATTTCAATACTTCATCCAGACGCAGATCACGCGCATTTGCACAGGCAGGAAAAAGAGCTAAAACGAGAATGGTGATGGATAATTTAATCTGTTTCATTGTGAGCTTCCTGATTGATTAAGACAGGCCTACAATAAAGAAATTGGATTAAACGAAACTTAATTTGAACATGCACTAATGTTTTGAGCCATCAGCACTCAAATTAATAATTCGCCTGTTGCCATTTTTTAATTCATCCATCGCCCATCGATACCGTGGAACGCTATTAAACAGCTCATCAAAACTTCCATCTTCTATGGCAGCTTTTAATCCTTCTTCTATACGAGCTGCCAGTTTTTGATTGGTTTTATTAACAAAAAAATAGGATTCACTTTTGTAGTGAAGCAATAAATCTTTTTCTATCGACAACTTTAATTCCGGATAAAAACTGACTTCAGTTTGTACCTGATAAAGACCGCGGGAGAAATAGTCGTAGCGTTTTGCTGCCAGCATTTTAAAAAGTTTTCCATACCCAACCGCATATATCTGCGGTAGATTATTCAATTTCATCACCTGTGCATCAACCCATTGCGGATTCATACCGCCAGTAAATTTCTGAAAATCCTTTAATGATTCAACTTTTGAAAATTTTTCCTGATCTTCGCTGCGAATAATCAACACCCGATAATTACCCAATTCTTTTAACAGCGAAACTTTAACTGGCAGCAATTCCTGTTCAAGCTCGGGGGATGTCGCTGTCCAAATGACATCGAGCTGATTTTTTTCAAGACCTTTGCGTAAACGCTTGTCCGCAGTCCAATTAATTGCTTCTCTCAATTCGCAAGGACCATAAAGCAATTCTGTTTTACTTAATGCCAGGCGTAGCAATTGGGAAAAGTAATAATCCTCATGATTAATATCATAAGACGCTATTTTGGGAATGATGATCGGGGCCACAGGCAAATTTGACGCAATAACTCCGGTGCTGGCGAGAGCCATCCAAAGTGCCAACACTAACAATCTGTAATAACGCATAACCACCACTCAATAGCTCGTATCTGTTTATTTAAGCCAAAAAAAAGCCCGCTGGATAGCGGGCTTTACAGAATCACTCTCTTATTTACTCTTCAGCCACAATTTCGGCATCTTTCACAGAGGATTCAGAATTGGCATCGGCCACGGCTTCCTTGATTGACAGCTTGATGCGGCCACGCTGATCGATATCAAGGCACTTAACCTTAACCACCTGACCTTCTTTCAAATAATCGCTGACATTGGCAACACGCTCGTCAGAAATTTGTGAAATATGCACAAGGCCATCTTTGCCTGGAAGGAAGTTTACGAATGCGCCGAAATCAACAATGCGCACAACAGTACCTTCGTAAATTGCACCCACTTCTGCTTCAGCCACAATACTTTGCACACGCAACAATGCTGCTTGCAAAGATTCATTGTCATTCGCATAAATTTTCACTGTGCCGCTGTCATCAATATCAATTGACGAATTGGTTTCTTCAGTAATAGCGCGGATAGTCGCACCGCCTTTACCGATGATGTCGCGAATTTTATCAGGATGAATTTTGATGGTTTCGAAACGCGGGGCATTATCACTGACTACATTACGTGAAGTTCCCAATACTTTATTCATTTCACCGAGAATGTGTAGACGTGCAGCTAAAGCTTGCTCCAGTGCAATCTCCATAATTTCTTCAGTGATGCCTTCAATTTTGATGTCCATTTGCAGCGCCGTTACACCGCTGGTGGTACCGGCCACTTTGAAATCCATATCACCCAGGTGGTCTTCATCACCCAAAATGTCAGTCAACACTGCAAATTGGTTACCTTCTTTCACCAAGCCCATCGCAATACCGGCAACAGGTGCTTTCAAAGGAACACCGGCATCCATCAGCGCAAGACTTGAACCACAAACTGACGCCATGGAACTTGAGCCATTGGACTCCGTAATTTCACTGACGACACGCAGGGTGTAAGGGAATTCGGCTTCGGTTGGTAACACAGCTTGTACACCGCGCTTTGCCAAACGACCATGACCAATCTCACGGCGGCCAGTTGAACCCATACGACCGCACTCACCCACAGAGAAAGGAGGGAAGTTGTAATGCAGCATGAAGGATTCTTTTTTCTCGCCTTCGAGAAAATCAATGACTTGTACATCGCGAGCATTACCCAAGGTTGCAACAACCAGGGCCTGAGTTTCGCCGCGAGTAAATAATGCAGAACCGTGAGCTTTACCTAACACACCCACTTCAACACGGATAGGACGTACCGTTTTGTTATCACGGCCATCTATACGTGGCTCTTTAGCGACAATACGTGAACGCACCAACCGGTATTCATAGTTACCAAATTCTGCTTTTACGTCATCTGCAGAAAAGCCTGTGGCTTCAGTGGCCAATTCAGCAACAGCTTGATTACGCAATTCACCCAAACGATTGTAACGTTCAGCTTTATCGGTAATGCGATAAGCATCGCCAATCGCCTGACCGGAGAAATTGGCAACGGCTTCTTTCAGTGCGGTATTAACAGGTGCCGGTTGCCAATCCCAACGCGGTTTGCCTGCGTCACGTGCTAACTCGGCACAGGCTTGAATAACTGCTTGCATCTCCTGATGACCGTAAAGAACGGCGCCCAACATAATATCTTCCGGTAATTCTTTTGCTTCAGATTCCACCATCAGCACAGCATCTTTGGTACCGGCAACGACCATGTCCAATTCCGATGACGCCAATTCTTCATAACTTGGATTGAGGATATAGCCAGAGTCTGCGGTATAACCAACACGCGCTCCACCGATTGGGCCATTAAACGGAATACCGGAAATCGCCAATGCCGCTGAAGTGCCGATCATGGCAATAATATCGGGATCATATTTTTTATCGGTAGACACAACTGTACAAATTACTTGTACTTCATTTAAAAAACCTTCGGGAAATAACGGACGAATGGGGCGATCAATTAAACGTGACGTTAAGGTTTCTTTTTCTGAGGGACGACCTTCACGCTTGAAATAACCACCGGGGATACGACCGGCAGCATAGGACTTTTCCTGATAATGCACAGACAGTGGGAAGAAGTCTTGACCCGGTGATGCTTCTTTTGCGCCGACAACTGTACAAAGTACAGAAACCTCACCCATAGTTGCCAACACTGCACCTGTTGCTTGACGTGCTATGCGGCCTGTTTCCAAAGTCACGGTTTGATTGCCGTACTGAAATTTTTTGATAATCGGATTCACTCTTTTATCCTTTCTTGTTCAATTAAATTAAAAATAAAATCATTTTTGATGCAGTCATCCCTGCGAAGGCAGGGATCCATTTACTGGTAAAACTTCTGGATTCCTGCCTTCGCAGGAATGACTGTAATTTATTTTGAGAAATATTGATTTACACAATCATCTCAAAAATAAAATTCTAAAAAATAAAACTGCCCGCCGAAGCGGGCAGTTTACAACTCTTAACGACGCAGACCGAGTTTTTGAATCAACGCAGTATAACGATCGCTATTTTTGGCTTTCAGGTAGTCCAGCAACTTACGACGTGAGTTAACCATACGAATTAAACCACGACGTGAATGGTGATCTGCCTTGTGTGCAGCAAAATGGTCTTGCAATTTGTTAATGTTGATAGTCAACAGCGCCACTTGTACTTCCGGCGAACCGGTATCACCCTCAGCTTGTTGGTATTCTTTAACAATTGCTGCTTTTTCTTGAGCACTCAGTGCCATGATAGTTTCCTCTTAATGTGCCAACTGATTACAGCCCGCCCGTGCACATTTACAGGTGGGTTGTGATGAAGATGCATGTGTATCCTCATCGGTGTTTTTACCCCTGTTACGGGATAAATTCTTAACCAACCATCACACAGGGTTGGCAATAATTCGTTTAGGTGCGACTCGCCCATCGTCCGTAATTTCACCCAATCCTAAAAAACGTCGTGCAGATTGATCGGTTTCTGCACAAAAGACGCGCACAATATCACCTTGATCAGCAATACGGTAGACCTGTGCATTCATCACCGGATTACCTTGCCGGAAGTAGTAAGCTGAATCTGGCAGCAATTCCAACGCAGGTAAACTGGCGACCGGCGAATCGGCCGGTTTCAAGCTGAGATCCAGGGCTTCATAACCACCAGTTTCGAACAGCTGCTGCAACTCATCCAGACTGATGCAGTCTGCCTCAACAAAAGCACCTGATGCGATCCTGTGCAACTTGCGCACATGACCACCACAACCCAGCAACTGACCCAGATCATGTGCCAATGAACGAATGTAGGTCCCTTTGGAGCAGCGTACTTCCAGATCCACTTCCGCTTCAGAACCCGGCCGGAAATCCAGCAGGGTCAACTCCATAATTTCAACCTGACGAGCTTCACGTTCAATTTCAACGCCCTGTCGAGCCAATTTGTATAGTGGCTGCCCATCGCGCTTCAGCGCAGAATACATGGGGGGGACTTGTTGGATCACCCCCCGAAAATTATTCAGGGCTTGTTCAATTTGCCCAAGATTGACAGCATCCGCTGATTGTCGCCCGACGATCTCGCCTTCTGCATCACAGGTATCGGTGGTTACCCCCAAACAGACAGTGGTGCGATAAGCCTTGTCTGCATCCAGCAAAAACTGCGAAAACTTGGTCGCCTCGCCAAAACACAAAGGTAAAACACCGGTTGCCATAGGATCAAGACTGCCTGTATGCCCGGCTTTTTCAACAAAAAACAATCGTTTGGCTCGTTGCAGCGCTTGATTGGAGGTCATACCGACAGGTTTATTCAACAACAATACGCCGTCCACCGGACGGCCTTTTCTTTTACGCATGATCAAACCTGGGAATCAGGTGAAGCATCGTCTTGTTGATGACGCTTGTCTTCTGCCAGTGCACGATCAATCAACGAGGATATTTCCTGCCCGCGAATCGCCGTTTTATCATAGAAAAACTGCAGTTTTGGCACACTGCGCATATCCATCTCCTTGGCGACAAACCCTCGTAAAAATCCACTGGCTTTGTTCAATATACTAACGGCTTGCAAACTTTTGGTTTCATCATCACCTACAAAAGTGACGTAGACTTTTGCGTAAGACATATCGCGCGATACAACCACCTGGTTAATGTTGATCATACCTACACGGGGGTCGCGGATCTCCTGGGGAATAACTTGCCCCAGGAGCCGCTGAATCGCATCGGAAACACGGTCTGAACGGAAAAACTCTCTAGGCATGCGCCTGATACCTCATAAGGATTAAAGCGAACGAGCCACTTCTTTGATTTCAAAGACTTCGATCTGATCGCCTATCTTCACGTCGTAGTTCTTCACGCCAATACCGCAATCAAAACCATTGCGAACTTCGGACACGTCATCCTTGAAACGACGCAAGGATTCCAACTCGCCGGTAAATATCACCACATTGTCGCGCAGTACACGAATGGGTTTATTGCGATGAACTGTTCCATCTATCACCATGCAACCGGCCACCTGGCCAAATTTGGGTGAATTGAACACTTCGCGCACTTCCGCCGTACCCAGAATATTTTCAACACGTTCAGGATCCAACATGCCGCTTAATGCTGCTTTGATTTCATCCAACAGGTTGTAAATGATGCTGTAATAACGAATATCAACACCTTCTGTCTCGGATAAACGACGGGTGGCTGAATCCGCTCGCACATTAAAACCGAGAATAATGGCGCCACTGGTCAATGCCAGATTCACATCATTTTCAGTAATGCCACCAATACCGGCGGAGATCACGTTGACCTGAACTTCGTCATTACCTATCTCGGCCAATGATGCCTGGATAGCTTCCAATGAACCACGTACATCAGCTTTCACAACGACACTGAGGATCTTCTTCTGGCCAGTTTCAATATTGGCAAACATATTCTCCAATTTTGCCGCCTGGAACCGTGCCAGTTTTTCCTTGCGCTCTTTTTCAACACGGAATTGGGCAACTTCACGCGCCTTGCGCTCATCATCCAATACAGCAAAATCGTCACCTGCGCTTGGCGGTGTTTCCAAACCAAGAATTTCCACGGGTGTTGATGGGCCAGCTTCTTTCACTTGCTCGCCACGCTCATTCATCATGGCACGAACACGACCATAGGTTTGACCCGCCAGCACCAGATCACCGTGCTTTAACGTACCCTGCTGTACCAACAGTGTGGCAACAGTACCGCGACCTTTATCGACACGAGCCTCAATGATCACCCCTTTTGCCGGAGCATCGGCAAGGGCGTGCAATTCCAGAACCTCAGCTTGTAATGAAATGGCTTCCAGCAAATCGTCAATACCCTGGCCAGTGTGGGCAGAGACTTGAATAAATTGCGTATCACCACCGTAATTTTCAGGAATAACACCCTTGACCACCAATTCATTGGTGACACGATCAGGATCGGCACTGGGTTTATCGCATTTGTTGATTGCCACCACTATTGGCACATTCGCTGCGCGTGCGTGCTGAATTGCTTCTTCAGTTTGCGGCATTACGCCATCATCAGCAGCAACGACCAGAATTACCACGTCGGTGGCTTTGGCGCCGCGAGCACGCATGGCTGTAAAGGCAGCATGGCCCGGAGTATCCAAAAAGGTAATTTCGCCACGACTGGTTGACACTCGATAAGCACCAATATGCTGTGTAATACCACCGGCTTCACCCGCAGCTACTTTAGCTTCGCGGATATAGTCCAGTAACGAGGTTTTGCCATGGTCAACGTGACCCATTACGGTTACAACCGGTGCACGAGGAGTAACGTCTCCCTGATGATCCAATGATTTCTCAAGCGCATGCTCGATATCATCTTCACTGACCAGATTGGCTTTATGGCCCAACTCTTCAACAATCAATACTGCGGTATCCTGATCTATAGCTTCGTTCATTGACGCCATCACACCCATTTTCATCAGGCGTTTGATCAACTCATTCACCTTGATCGTCAAACGCTGGGCGAGATCTGATACCAGAATGTGTTCCGGTACATCAACTTCGTGAATAATCTGACTTGTGGGCTTTTTGAAAGCATGCTTGTTGTTCTTTTTGTGGTGCGCACGAATATGACTGCGGCGAGCCAATACATCACTGTCTTCATCATCATCAGTGAACGTCAACAAATCAATTTTGACCGACTTTTTGGGAGCAGCCGCTACACCTTTTTTCGCAGCTTTACCGTGGCGCTTGTTGCTTGAATCGTCATCATCAAGATCGTCATCGCGTCGAGTATGTTTTTTCCCGTGCTTGGTATCTTCTTTCATCGCCGGTGGCGCTATAGGAGTCACCGCAGAAGGTTTACCACGATTTGCACCTGCTGGTTTGGCGCCAGTTTTGGGTCTGTCGCCACGTTCATTGCCAGAACGCTCGTTAGTTGCACGTTCTGTCGGTTGCTCGGTGCGTTCGGCAGGCTTCTCATTGCGTTTGGGACGGGGCTTTTCAGCTTTTTGTCTGGATTCTTCACGCGCTTTGGCATCTGCCTGACGCTGGGTTTCTTCAGCTTGACGACGCTCGATAGCAGCACGACGCTTCTCTTCTATGCCATCAGTAAAGGACATGCGATGAGATGGCGCTTCAGTAGTCTCGTGTACTTCCGCATTAATTTCTTCACGACTCTCAACCGGCTCTTCAACAGGCTCCGGTACAGACTCCACCTCAACCACAACAGCTACTTCAGGAGCTTCCTGAATCAGCAGCTCAACATCTTTGGCTTCGGTCGTTTCTTCCTGGGAGTCAGCAGCTTCTTCTTCCCGTTTGACATAAGTCCTTTTTTTACGCACCTCAACATTTACTGTCTTTTTGGCGGCGCCAGAACCGGTTTTAATGGTGGTCGTAGTTTTACGCTGCAACGTGATTTTTTTCGGCTCCTGAGCCGCTTCGCCATGACTGGCTTTGAGATACGCTAACAATCGTTGTTTTTCATCGTCCGATACTTTGGCATCAAGCGATTTGTGTGACAAACCTGCCTCCTGCATTTGCTTTAACAAACGCTCTGCAGGGGTGCCAATGGATTTGGCGAGTTCGCTAATGGTTACTTCTGCCATTCTATTTCCTCGAGGAGTCTTGTTACCTGTTACCTGATTGATCAGGCAAACCAGGGTTCACGCGCTTTCATAATCAGTGCCGCAGCACGCTCGGCATTTACACCGTCAATATCCAGCAATTCATCCACTGATTGCTCCGCCAGATCATCCATAGTCAAAATTCCCCGGCCAGCCAATTTCATAGCCAGCGCCTGATCCATACCCTCCATGTTCAACAAATCTTCTGCCGGTGCCGCACCTTCCAGTCGCTCTTCCGATGCCAACGCACGAGTCAACAATGCATCTTTTGCACGCGCACGCAGCTCTTCTGCAATATCTTCATCAAAACCATCAATTGCGAGCATTTCATCCAGAGGTACATAGGCCACTTCTTCCAATGTTGTAAATCCTTCTTCAACCAGAACGCCGGCTACATCTTCATCAACATCCAATGCATTCATAAACAATTCAATATACCCACCGGACTCCGCCTGCTGTTTGGCTTGCCAATCCGCAACACTCATAACATTGATGATCCAACCTGTGAGCTCTGTTGCCAAACGCACATTCTGGCCACCTCGACCAATTGCCATCGCCAGATTATCTTCATTAACAGCCAGGTCCATTGAGCGAGCATCTTCATCAACGACTATGGATTCAATTTCAGCAGGAGACATAGCATTAATTACAAATTGCGCCGGGTTGTCATCCCACAACACAATATCCACGCGCTCACCACCTAATTCATTTGAAACTGCTTGCACACGCGAACCACGCATACCCACACAAGCACCCACGGGATCAATACGTCCATCATTGGTTTTTACCGCAATTTTTGCGCGCAATCCGGGATCGCGTGCGGCTCCCTTGATTTCGATAATCTCTTCGGAAATTTCCGGCACTTCAATTTTGAAAAGCTCAATCAGCATTTTTGAGTGTGAGCGACTCAATAATAATTGCGGGCCGCGTGCTTCGTTACGAATTTCCAATAACAACGCACGAATGCGGTCACCCAAACGAAATATTTCACGGCCAATTAAATTTTCGCGTGGCAGTATAGCTTCAGCGTTACTACCCAGATCAACAATAATACTGTCGCGCGTTACTTTTTTAACAGTACCGTTTACCAACTCACCCAAACGATCACGATATTCATCCACCATATGTGCACGTTCAGCTTCACGTACCTTTTGCACTATGACTTGTTTCGCTGTTTGTGCGGCGATTCGACCAAAGTCAGCGTTTTCAATTTTCTCTCTATAAATATCACCCACTTTTAGAGCAGGATCCTTTTCACGTGCTTCTTCCGTTGTAAATTGTGTGCCCAACTCAGCCAATACATCATCGGCTACTACCAGCCAACTGCGCCAGGTTTCGTAATCACCAGTTGCACGATTGATTGTTACAGCAACGCTAGAATCTTCATCGAAACGTTTTTTGGTCGCTGTAGCCAATGCAGTTTCAATCGCCTGAAAGATTAGCTCTTTATCCACACCTTTTTCGTTGGATACCGCATCAGCGACCAGCAAAATTTCTTTGTTCATGTGTTTGCCTCTGTTAATTCCCAAACGCAAACTATTGAAAGTTTACGTTCGTACCATGTCAGAACTTTTATTAAATAAAAGTCACCCTGAAATTATTTAGCTTGTTCGATTCCACGCAAAATATCGTCGTAACGAGGAACCAGATTGGCTTTATCAATTGCGCTGAATGGAATCCTTACCTCTTTGTTATCCAGTAATAACACGAGTGTTTCACCATCCACTGCACAAATTTCGGCTTTGAATCGCCGCCTACCCTCTATCGGCGTACGCAATCGTCCCGCGATAGTCTCGCCCAAATAACGCTGATACTGGGCAAGAGAAAATAATTCACGATCCAAACCCGGTGATGACACCTCCAGCGTGTACTCGCCATCAATTGGATCTTCAACATCCATAACACTGCTGATTTGACGACTCACTTTTTCACATTGATCAAGCGAAACTCCCTCGGCAGCATCAATATAAATACGCAGTGTTGAAAACCGCCCCTGGGTCAAATATTCCAACCCCCAGAGCTCACAGCCCATGGACTCAATTACCGGGGCCAAAAGCGCCTGCAGTTGATCCTGTTTAGATGCCATTGGGCAACCTCTTGAAAAATAACCAATCAAAAAACAAAAATGGGCACAAGGCCCATTCCAGAACTCAATACTTAGGGTAATAGGCCAAACCCGGAACAGGTTTAACATCAAACGAAAAAGCCCCAAAAGGGGCTTTCAGCTCAATTGTTGCCTGAAACAACAACTCGGAATCTTGGTTGCGGGGGCTGGATTTGAACCAACGACCTTCGGGTTATGAGCCCGACGAGCTACCAAGCTGCTCCACCCCGCGACGACAACTCAACTAACCCAGCGGATTAGCGAGGAGGCGCATTATAGGGAGCGCCCCCGAGAGGGTCAAGGAAAAAGAAGACTTAAACAGATTTATCCAGAAATCGACCTAGGCCTGACGCCATTTCAAAGCTGTTAATTTCTAACAGGCGAAGATTGGTCTTAAGATTTTTTTGCTGCATCTCGGTTAATAACCGTGTGCGTTCGGCTTGACGCTGGGATTGTAGCTCCTGCTCTTTCAAAGATTGCTTCTCAGCCTGTTCTTTTTCGCGAATGGAAAGCGCATCTGATTTTTGAGCCTCGGTGTCAGGGCTCGCTTTTTCATCTTTGGTTACGCCAGATGTTAATGCTTTCTCATCACGAATCTTTTGATTTATCTCCACGCGAGCTTGCTGCGCCATTTTAGCTGCCTGGGCAGCGACTGCACGATCTTGCCCCGAGGGTTCTGCGGGGGCGCTGGCCGCGCGCGCAATTTGTTCAGCCTTACGTAAGGTCGCCTCTGGATCATTAGGAATCGGGCTTGTATCAATTTTCACTTCACCGCCCACCGCATAACTCACACCATCCGGGCCGCGCTGATAAGTGTAAGTCGGACTGCTTGCATATTGTCCTGCCACCGCAGCGTGTGCCTGCTCATGCGCACGTACTTCACGATCGCGTGCAGATAGCTGCTCAATAACTTTTTGTTCGGCTTCCTGCTGTTCTTTTTGTGCTTTCTGCTTGCGTTGCTGTCCCTCATCAACAGGGGCTTTTTGAGCTACCCGATATCCTTCTGCATCCTGCGAATGATTATCCTCGGGAGCGCGGCGAGTTTGTTGGCGAGATGACTCTGCCAATTGTTCTGTTGGGCGAAAGCTTGAAGATTTAAGGTCAACCGATTCCTGGCTCACAACCTGACGACCTGCGGGCTGATAGGTCGCAGGCGCAGATACAACATAAGTTGAGGCGACATTACTGATCATAAGCCCTCCTCAAGGAATTAATGATCACCACAAATCAAGCTTTTACATTCAGCAAAGTACCAATCGTATCACTGGCTGTTTTAACTACTTTGGCAGAGCTATCAAACATATTTTGTTGAACTTTCAAATTCACCAGATTTTCTGCCAGATCTTGCGGGGAGGCATTGGCACCCTCTTTCGCCATTCCAGCAATTTGCTGTGCCGATTGAAACATGGATGACTGGCTTTTTTGCATTCCAATCAGACCTTGGTTAATAACCGAACCTATGTCCATAACCCAATCCTCAATAGTTTTACACACTATAATTCTAAGCAGCTGAAGAACAAAAAACAGCCAGCTTTTGAATTACCTTAAGACTATTTGGCACTAAAAAATAATTGGCTATAACGGAGACTCTAACTTTGAAGTCACAATCAGATTCTTTTGTTGATATTCGGAAATAATTTTAGCCTGCTCAAACACACTTTGAGCCGTCAATTTCAGCCGGCTTTTGATAGGAATTCCGGCTGCCTGCAAAGCCTTGCTACTCCAGGTGTTGCAATTGCTGAACACACTGTAGTGCTGCCCAGCTTTAAAAAAGTAACCGGTATTTTCTTCATATGCCAACAATTCAACCGGTTGCTTTTCCAAATCCAGTGCAATCGACTTATCAAGGTAGCGGATCAATTTCTTCATGCGCTTTTCACTAATCATCAAAGGCACGCGAGTTTCTTGTGGGATGGTAGAGAAGGGTTCACTGTAATAATCCAATACCTGTACCGCCGAATAACTGGATGCTACCAACGCCTTGGCGCCGGAAAAAAAACTTTTATTTTTCCCGGTAAAAAAATCTCCGTCGCCATAGCCAAAACGAAGGTATTTTTTTTGTCTTGCTATACCTTTGAAATAACGACTGTGTTTTTCGACTGACACAGCGGGGATCATAATACTGGTGTGCCACTTCTCATAAATAAAATGGATTTCATGCGTCAGATTTTTTTGAGGAATTTTTTTTGTATCCGGTAAACTGGAGCAGGCCGTTAAAATAATACAAAAAACAAGAATCAATAATTTCATAAAAATATTAATTAATAATTTCGCTGGATGATTAACCTGAACAAACGGGCAAAGATAAATACTGTGCAATTTTTGCCGGTGTTGGCTGATCAATAAATGGCACCACGCCCAAACAGGGCGCCGGAATTCGCTGCAACAGAGTTTGGATGTTTTCATCCATGGCGCGCATATTAGCATCGACACAATTGGCAACCCAAGCGATCAATGGCAAGCCGTCATACCGAATGGCCTCAAGCGTTAGCAGTGTGTGATTAATACAGCCCAGTCGCATTCCCACCACCAGAATAACGGGGGTATGTAATATCTGAGCTAAATCGGCCATTGTTTCTGATGGATTGATTGGCACCCGCCAACCACCCGCACCTTCTATCAACGCAAAATCCGCAGTATAAAAACTGCTGCGACAAAACCCGGCCAAACGATCCGCTGAAAGAACGCGTTTTTCTTTTTGTGCTGCTATATGGGGCGATACAGGTTCAATCAGTGCGACCGGATTAATTTGTTCATAAGGTAATTTAACCGAAGCAACAGACTGCAATAACAAAGCGTCCTGATTTCGCAATCCCTGTTCGGTTGTTTCACAGCCAGCCGCAACAGGTTTCAGCCCAATCGTTGACATACCTTGCGTATTGGCGAGATGTAATAATCCTGCGGCTATCTGTGTCTTGCCCACGTCAGTGTCTGTTCCTGCGATAAAAAATGTCTTTTTACTCATGTTTTTTTGCCCATACAAAAATAACGTCATAACTTAGCGGCAGCTTTCCTTGCGTGCGAAATTGTTCATACGCTTCCGTTAATTGAATCCATTTTTTTCGACCCATCAAACCTTTTGCTGATGCCGTATGGTAAGTGGCACCAACAGCTTTTATGCTGTGCAGCACATCATGCAGGCTATCAAATTGGGCTTGCAGCAATTGAGATTCAGTTTTCAGGAGTGAAAACCCTGAGTTCAAAAAATTAATCAAGGATGCCTGATCAACAAACCTATTCACATGCTGTTGATTATCGACTGAATTCCATGCTGCACGTAATTCATGCAAACTCTTATTTCCCAAGGTTGTAAACACCATCTCGCCGTTAGGTTTTAGTACTCGCTTTAATTCACTAAAAAGCTTGGGTAAATCAAAACACCATTGCAAAGCAAAATTGGAATAAATCAAATCGATGGAGTTATCAGAGAATGGTAATTTTTCTGCATCCCCTGCAACAAACAAGCACGAAGATTTTGTTCGCGCTGCTGACAACATATCAAAAGATAGATCAACACCAACAATCGACGAATAATTAAATCGTTTTTGTAATGATTTGGAAAAGAATCCAGTTCCACACCCTAAATCCATCACCACAGAATTCTCTGGCAATTGACGATCACCAAGAAATTCGTTTAACAATCGATTGCCGGAAACGCGCTGAATCTCCGCAGCCTGATCATAAGTAGATGCCGCTTTGGAGAATTTTTTGGCGACTTGAGATTTAAATTCGTGTCGATCTGGAAATGCAGTCATTGCTTCAGTCGTTTTTGACACAAACGACAAAATCAAACTTGATACCCATTCAGGATGACACCAATGCAAAGCATGCGAAGATCGCTCGACAATCTCAATTTGATGCTGCGAATTTAATTGCTTTAAATAAGTAGCAATGGATGCCGGCACCAGTGAATCATCACTCGCCAGCAGCTGCAGGCAAGGCTGTTTCATTTCAGAAATCGCTTGTCGATTATCAATTTTCGATAACAACAAGAGCGCATCATGCCAATTAGGATTGATGCGCTCAGGGTGAAGCATTTTTCTAAACTGTTTCAGTAATCCTCGTTCATCTTCAGCACCTTGTGCCAACAAACCTGAAAAGAGTTTTAATGTGGCCGCAGGATTATCCTTAAATGATTGATTAAAATTCTGATTGATTTGCAAAGGCATAGCATCAGGATAATCATCATCTGCCACTAATTTTGCATTAGCAGCCAAACTGATAACACCGGATATTATTTGTGGGTAACGATGCGCCAATTGAATCGCCAGCATCCCACCCAAAGACCAACCCATTACCCAGGACTCGGGGGGGATTTGATCAATCAAAATGGAAAGAATATTGTCGAGAGAATAATCACTTGTTATTGGAGCGACACCGAATCCAGGAAGATCTATAGAAGTAACTCTGAAAAAATTTTCAAGATCAGCAATCAAGGGTTGCCAGCAGGATTGATCACACCCCCAACCATGAATCAGCACGAATGATTTTTTTTCCACATTAATTGTTGACATATTTTTTCCAATCAACAATCCACAGCAATTTGCTGTAATGCGGACAATAACTCTTCAACTTGTTGAAGGCTGTGTTCAGCGGATAAAGTAATTCTTAGTCGGGAGGTTCCGGCAGGCACTGTTGGCGGGCGAATGGCGACTACCCAAAATCCGCGCTCGGAAAGTTTTTGTGAAAT